>CAZLMS010000001.1:0-38688 GCA_964560645.1 uncultured Flavobacteriales bacterium
ACCATACAGTTCGTTGTGTAAAACTAAATTTAAAAATAATTTTTAACACATTGAATACCTGCTTGCAATATTTTTTTAACTTTGGCAGTATCACATTAAAATCAAAAATGAAAGTTGGAAATCATTATGGTTATTGGTTTTTGTTATGATAATGTAGTCAAGAAACTTTAAACAACTTTTTCAAATAAAACAATACCTTTGTAAAAAAACATAAAATGTTTTCTAAAAGCACAAAACAAATGGCAAAACAGCAAGATTCAGATAATCAAGCGTATAACTTAATTGACGCCGGAACAGTTCTAAAAGGAGACATTCAAACTAAGGGAAATATAAGAATAGACGGCGTGTTGATAGGAACAATTCGTTCAAAAGGAAAAGTTGTGGTAGGACCCGGCGGAAAAGTAGAAGGAGAAATTGAATGCCAGAATGCCGATATTTCGGGTACATTGAAGGCTAAAATAAATGTAGAACAGCTCTTGGCTCTGAAATCTACGGCAAATATTTACGGTGATATTCAAACACAAAAACTTTCCATTGAACCCGGGGCTAATTTTACGGGAACGTGCAGTATGGGAGGCATGGTAAAAGAACTCTCCGATGCAGATAAACAAGAACAACAAGAAATCAAAGAGCAATCCGCTTAACACCTATGCTCAATATTCCGGAATTGCATTTAAAATGGCAATAGTAATCGGCGGGGGAGTTTACGGAGGAATAAAGCTGGATGAAAAATATTCGACTTCCCCTCTTTTCACCTTGGTTTTTTCTCTATTATCGGTTGGATTGGCTATTTATTTTGTGGTAAAAGATTTATCCCGGTGAGACATAAAAGTGCAATTCTTTTCGCATCATTTATCGTATTGCTGTTTTCAAACATTTTATTGGCAAATCAGCTGGAAATAAAAAAACTTTTGCCGATATACCTTATACACACTTATTTTTTAATATTCGGTTTGATAAGCGTAAAAATATTAAGTCATAGAAATCTTTCAGACAAGCGGTTTATTACCTATTTTATGGGAATTACAGCCGCTAAGTTGTTTACTTCGCTTATTTTGTTGGTAATTATTTTACTTTTTGATAAATCTCATAAGATATTTTGGGCAGCATCGTTTGGAGTAGCCTATATGGTTTCTCTTTTTCAGGAAGTAATATTTAATTTAAAAAGAAAGTCATGAAAAACAATAATTTAATAATTGTTGCGGGAATAGTTTTTTTAACAAGTTGTAATATTTTACAAAAAACCGCTTATGATGAGGGTGAACCCATAACCATTGATTTGGATACCGTTAGGATAGAAGAATATAAACAGCCGGTTTATCAAGCCAGTGAAAAGCGAATCAACGATTTGATTCACACTAAACTCGACGTGCGTTTTGATTGGGAAAAACAATATCTTTACGGGAAAGCACACCTTACGCTTAAGCCGTATTTCTATCCCACAGACTCTCTCGTTCTCGATGCTAAAGGTTTTGATATTCACAAAGTAGAATTAACAGGTAAAGAAAACAAACCTTTGGCATATCAATACGATGGAAACGTTTTAAAAATAGAACTCGATAAAATTTACACACGAAAAGACACCTATCAAATATTTATTGATTATACTGCCAAACCCAACGAGAGAGAAGCCGGCGGCTCGCGAGCCATTACCTCCGATAAAGGTCTGTATTTTATCAACCCTTTGGGAAAAGACCCGAATAAACCCCGGCAAATTTGGACTCAAGGAGAAACAGAATCCAATTCATGCTGGTTTCCCACTATAGATAAGCCCAACGAAAAAATGACTCAGGAAATCAAAATTACGGTGGACACCAACTTTGTAACGCTTTCTAACGGATTGTTGGAAATGCAAACCGAAAACGGAGACGGAACCCGTTCAGATTACTGGGCTCAATATCAACCGCATGCACCTTATTTGGTAATGATGGCTATAGGAGAATTTACTATTACCGAAGACAGTTGGAGAGATTCAATTCCCGTGCATTATTATTTGGAAAAAGAATATCAACCCTATGCTAAGGAAATTTTCGGACGCACCCCAAAAATGATAGAATTTTTCTCTAAGCGTTTGGGATATGATTACCCCTGGAAAAAATATCATCAGGTGGTTGTTCGGGATTATGTGTCCGGAGCCATGGAAAACACCACAGCCGTTATTCACGGAGAATTTGTTCAAAAAACACATCGTCAGATGATTGACGGAAACTCTGACGATATTATTGCTCATGAGTTGTTTCATCATTGGTTTGGAGACTTGGTTACATGCGAATCTTGGGCAAACCTTCCGCTTAACGAATCTTTTGCCACCTACGGAGAATACTTGTGGAGAGAGTTCTACGAAGGAAAAGCATCCGCCGACTTTCACCTGGACCGTGATTTAAACCGCTATCTTCTCGAGTCGGAAAGAAAACAAGTGGATATGATTCGCTTTGATTATGAAGACCGGGAAGATATGTTTGACGCACATTCATACGCCAAAGGAGGGAGAATTTTACACATGCTCCGAAATTATGTAGGAGATGAGGCTTTTTTTGCCGCACTTCAATATTATTTAAAACAAAACGAATATCGTCCGGTAGAAATTCATCATTTACGATTGGCTTTTGAAGAAATAACCGGCGAAGATTTAAACTGGTTTTTCAATCAATGGTTTTTAGCTTCGGGACATCCCGAGCTGGAAATTACTCAATCCTACAACGATTCTTTACAACAACTTCAACTAACCGTAGAACAAAAACAAGACTTCACAAAAACGCCGCTCTACCAACTTCCGGTAGCCATTGATATTTATACGGAAAAAGGAAAAATCAGAAAAAAAGTATGGATAAAACAAGGAAAGGAAACATTTGTTTTTAAAACAGACAAACCTTTGCTGGTAAATTTTGACGGAGACAAGATGCTACTTTGTGAAAAAACAGACCTTAAGTCTCTTGAACAATGGATTTACCAATATTATCATGCACCATTGTATAAAGATAAAGCAGAAGCAATAGAGGTATGCGGATTTAAAGCCGCATACGACAAACGAGCAGCCAAAGTAATTTTAGATGCGCTTTCGGATTCCCTTTGGATGATTAGAAAAGCGGCAATAGACGAGGTGCAGGAAGCAAAAATTTCTTATAAAGAGGATACTAAAAACCGATTGGCGGAGATGACGCTTACTGATGAAAACCCGCTGGTTCGGGCAGCAGCTTTGGATGCATTGGTAAATTATTTTGATGACGTTGAAATAGAACCGTTGTTAATTGAAAAAACAGCGGATTCATCTTATGCGGTCTTAGCATCTGTTTTACGCGGCATGGCAAAAATCAATCCTCAAAAAGCACTGGAACTTGCCAAAAAATACGAAAATGAAAACGAATCGAAAATTATCAGCCAAATATTAAGATTATATGCAGAACACGGCGATTCTACCAAGTTTAATTATTTTATGGCGACAGAGTCTAAACTTTCTTCTTTTAGCAAATTTTCTTGGCTCATCAATATGGAAACCTTTTTGGTTAACCATTCTTCCAACGACAGTTTGTTGGAAGCCGGAATCAATAAAATAGCATATTACGCCACTTCGTCAGGAATGAAATTTTTAAAGAATTACGCTCAATACGCCCTGGTAAATTTAGTGTCGGTTTATGACGCTAAAATACAGGCAATAAATCAAAAAATACAAACAATTACAGATGAAAAAGAAATAGCCGAACTTCAGAAAAAACAAGATTACTATAATGCCAAAAAACAAGAAATAAAAGCATATATTGAAAATTAGCAGCAAATTTTGCTTGCTTTTATCTCATTCACACTATTTTTGAACGCAAGGTTGAAAGTTTCTTAATGACACATCGGGTAAAACATACCATTATTTTATGCTTGTTTGCGGCATTTTCCGTAACACTGGTGGCACAAGATTCTCAGGAGTTTGAAAAAGGATTGCTTTACTATAACCAGCGACATAAAAACGCCCGTAACTTAAAAGCCGACAAAACAATTATTTACAAAGCAATTCAACATTTTGAGCAAGCACATAAGGAAAAACCTACGCCATTAACCTATGAATATCTGCTGAGAAGCTACTATTTTGCGGGTTTTTTTGTGGCAGAAAACGATGAAAACAAGCTCTATTGGTATTCTAAAGGCACAAAAATCGGCAAAGAAGCTGCTCAAAAATATCCCGAAAATGCTCCTATTTTATATTGGTATTTGGCTAACATTTCCCAAGAGTCTAAAATAGAAGGTATTTGGTTTGCCATTAACAACAAGACCTTGTCCAAAGCCATGAAACTAATAGACGATATTATCAGAATAGACCCTTATTATCAGGGAGGAGGGGGATACAGAAACAAGGCAATATTATACTATAAGGTACCGTATATACCTTTTGTGCTTACTTTTCCGGATGATGAAGAGGCTTTGAAATATTTTGAAAAAGCATTGGAAATTGATCCTGCTCATCCCACCACTTTGTATTTTTACGCAGAGTGTTTAAATGACCTCGGAGAAGAAGAAAAAGCTCGAAAAGCGCTTGAAAAAATCATTCGACAACCACCCCGACAGAGCTATTACTTAGAAGATTCGTATTTAATAGCAAAAGCAAAAAAACTTTTAGAGGAGTTGTAATACTATTGTAGCCGACAGCACGTTGTTAAACAAACACGATGATAAAAAAGACCGCGTTTTTTGTTTTTCTATTGCTTGCAACAACATGGGCATATACCCAAATATCTTTGGGAAATTGGCAAGAATACATTGCTTATCGAAAAGCTCGAAACATTGCTTTTGGCGACAATAAAGCATTTGTTTCATCTTCAAACGGTATATTTATATTCAATCAAAACACTTCGGAAATTCAAAGACTGTCAAAAGTACAAGGACTGAGTGATATAAACATTACTGCTTTATATTTTCACGAATCCACGCACAATTTATTTATCGGATACAAAAACGGAAATATAGATGTGTATAATATCTCAACGGAAGATATTGTAAATATGGTAGCTATAAAAAATGCCGATATATTATCCGACAAAACCATATATAAAATAAGAGAACTTAACGGACTTTTGTATTTCTGTACGGGTTTTGGAGTAGTAGTCGTAAATCCGCAGAAACTCGAAGTCTTGGCAACATTTTATTTGAATGAGTTTAAAAATCGCTCTGCAAGAGACATTGCGGTGTATAACAATCGTTTTTACGTGGCTACGGAACAAGGAATAGTATATGCCGACAGTCAGGAAAATTTAGCAGACTATCAAAATTGGCAACCCGATACATTATTTCCACGGCAAGATTCTTTAATCAATAATTTGCTCAATTTTCGAGATAAACTCTTAGCCAACATGCACACTTCTTTATTTCAAGCAGATTCTGTTTACATTTTTGACGGAACTACGTGGAGTTTATTGTCGGAATTTAACAATAACAATCATTATTCTTTTCAAGTATCGGACAATTACTTGGTGGTAACCCATAATTATTCTGCCGACGTATACAATGCTGATTTTGAATCGGAAAAGAAGTATTATACTGTGCAAAACAGTTCTCTGGAACCCAAGGATGCCATATATGACGAAAAAAACGGTATTTTATGGATAGCCGATTATACGCAAGGGCTTGTTTATGGGGATAATACATGGAATACCGTTAGTGTTTTCCCCGACGGACCGGCAACCGATTTTTCTTATAGAATTGATTTTCAAAATGGAAAACTGGCTGTAGCAAGCGGAGGAACAACTAACCGATTAGATGAAAAAAGTTATTTACGCGAAGGCTTTTATTTATATGAGAATGGACAATGGACCAATTTTACCCCTCAAAATTCAGATATTGACACACTGTCCGATTTCATTGCCGTGGCAGTGGACCCGTCCGATAAAAACCATGTGTTTTTGGGAGTTAACGGACACGGAGTTTTAGAGCTTGAAGACAATCAAATTACAAATTTTTACAACCCGCAGAACAGCACTTTGCAGAAAACACCGATAGTTCAAGATTTTTATTTTGTGGGAATTACCGACCTGGCTTTTGATAACTCGGGCAATTTGTGGGTAGCAAACTCAAAAGCAGAAAACATACTAAGTGTCCGAACTCCCGAAGGAAAATGGTATTCCTTTAATTTTTCCGCTTTCGTTCAATATCCTATAACGGGTCGAATTTTAGCGGATAATTTAAATCAAATCTGGATAACGCTTCCACACGGTGAAGGCGTGTTGGTTTTTAACCACAACAATACTTTTGATGACATTTCGGATGATAAAATACGTTTGCTTACCTCGGAGTCGGGAAAAGGCGGGTTAGCTTCCTCCGAGGTTTTTTGCTTAGTGCAAGATTTAAACAGGGAAATTTGGATAGGAACAACCAAAGGAATATCGGTAATAGGAGACCCTTCGTTGGTTTTTAGCGAAGACCGGTTGGATGCACAAGAAATAAAGATAGACGAAGGCGGATTTGTGCAATATTTACTCGAGAGCGAAACAGTAATTGACATTGAAGTGGACGGAGCAAACCGTAAATGGATTGGCACAAATAATACCGGGGTTTATTTGGTTTCAGAAACCGGCAAAGAAGAAATTATTCATTTTACCATGGAAAACAGTCCGTTGTTTACTAATGAGATTATGGATTTGGATATCAATCCCGAAACGGGAGAGGTATATATAGCCACGGCATCCGGACTGCAATCATATTTTTCCGATGCTACGGAAGGTAGAGAAACATTTTCGGGAATATATGCTTTTCCGAATCCTGTAGAGAGAGATTACGAGGGGGCAATTGCCATTACGGGATTAACCCCCGATGCGTATGTAAAAATTACCGACGTGGCGGGAAATATCGTTTATTCGGCTCAAGGTAACGGCGGATTGGTGGTTTGGAACGGCGAAAACACGAAAGGCGAACGAGTGTCTCCGGGAGTGTATATCGTGTTGTGTTTAAGTAAAGACGGAGAGCAGGAAGGAATAACCAAAATTCTTGTAAAATAAAAAAGCGGTTGTGGAAATTGTTGACAGAGCATTTGTGCTGAGTGTAAAAAAACTGACGGGAAACCGGCAATTGTTTGTTACATATACAGAAAAAGAAGGAAAAAAAACATTTATTTATTTTAGAAGGAAGACTCAAAAAAAAATTGTTCAGCCGTTTCATTTACTTGAAATAACCTATAAGCCGTCTGTTAAAAAAGAGATTTTAACGCTTCAAAAAATAGCATGGCAAAATGCATTAAGTACCATATTTTTCCACCCCGAAAAATCCATGCAAGCGGTTTTTTTGTCCGAAATACTTACACAAACAATTATTCCGGAAAGTAACGCAGAATTGTTTTATTTTTTGGAGCAAAGCACTTTGTATCTATCTGAAAATGAAGACAACAAATTTTATATTGATTTTTTGATTTTTTTCACAAAATATTTAGGCATAAACATATACAGCCATCCTTTGGAAGATTACCCGCCTTCTTTTGTTCAGTATGTTAAATCTCTCTCGACATATCAAGTTCAAAAGATAAACAGAACACGAAAAAAAACGTATTTAGACTGTTTGTTGAGATATTATCAGGAACAAACAGGCATGGACTTAAAAATAAAATCACTACCTGTTATTCAGGCTTTTTTTGAAGGATATTAAAGTTCCCCCTGTTTTTCCATTCTCGTTTGAAGGATTGCAGCAGATAACATGGTTATCAATCCGGTGAAAACGATTGCGGTATGTATATTTGTGCGGTCGGCAATAATGCCGGTAATCAGCGCGCCTATGGCATAGCCTAAGTCTCGCCACAAGCGAAAAACACCTATACTTTGTGCGCGGTCGAGAGGGTTGGTGTAATCGGCAATAGCAGCCAAAAAGACAGGATAAACAACGGCTGTTCCCAAACCCAACAAAGTAGAAAGAATAATAAATCCGGTGAGGGAGGAAACAAAAGGAAAAAACAAAAGTGCCGCGGCTTGAAGCAACATACCCGTAACCAAGAGCGTTTTCTTTGAAAAAACGTCCCCCATTTTTCCCGTAAACAATTGTCCGATTCCCCATATTCCGGGATATATGGACACAACAATCCCTATTTGTTTAAGAGACAATTGTTTGGAAGCAAGAAGTAAAGGAAAAAGTCCCCATACTACCCCGTCGTTGAAATTATTGATTAGTCCGGCTTGGGTTACAGAGCCTAAATTTTTGTTTTTCCATGTAGTTTCCCAAAATATATTTTTTAACCGTTTTTGAATATTGGTTTGAGTTTCTTTTTTTACATGATGCCGGGTATCTTTTACAAACAGCAGGCTTAGCAACAGTCCGGCGATTGCCAAAACAATTCCTATATAAAACGGATAAGGGCGAAGACCGTATTTATCAGCAATCATTCCCGTAAAAAACGCAATTAAGGCAACTGACAGATAGCCTGCAAATTCGTTAATTCCCATAGCGAAACCTCTTTGTTTTTCGCCGGCTAAATCAATTTTCATAATCACCGTACTGCTCCATGCCAACCCCTGATTGATTCCTAATAAGACGTTTGCTGCCATTATCTGATTCCAACTGTTGGCGGTCATTAAAATAACAGGCACGGGTAAGCCGAATAACCATCCCAATATCAAAAGGTTTTTTCTCCCCGTTTTATTGGATAAGACACCGGTAAAGTAGTTAGTAACAGCTTTGGATATTCCGAATACTACAATAAAAGAAAGAATAGAGGTTTTTACGTTTATATTAAATTCATGTTCGGCAATTTGGGGCAATATGGTACGCTCCAAACCTACCATTCCGCCCACAAAACCGTTGATTATTACGAGCAAAAAGAATTGATTGAAATTTTCTTTTAAGCCGAGCTTAACATCTTCCACTATAAATTGGCGTTTAAGCTACAAAAATAATTTTTTAGCTCGACTTTTTCGGAAAGAGATTTTAAAGATTACAAAAAGAAGATAATCTCCACCTCCACCGCACCTCATTGTGGCGGTTGTTTTACAAGTGGGCGGTAATCAAAAATTTACGTTAAATCAATTTAGTTGGTTAAACACCTCATTGATGAGGTCTTGATAACGTTCGCCGAATTTTGTGAAACACCATGCTTGTAAAAGCATAAGCTCTTCCTTTTTTAGCCATTTTGTTGCCTTTTTCAACTCTTTCTTAAATAAAGTTTTGTCAAACGATACGTTTTCCAAAACTTTTTTGGTCATTTCCAACATTTTCATAGACGAACGTTTTAAAATGGACTACTAATATACAAAAAAATAAGATAAGTGCAGGTTTGGAATAAAAAGTTTTTAACAATTTTTTAAAGTTTCGGAGAGGCTAAAAATGCCAAAAGCGGCAGAAAAGCCGCTTTTGGTAAAATTTAATATTGTTGATAGTTTTTAGTATCGCGTGGTTAATATGACTTTATCAAATTTTTCTAATAAACCGGGTTGCACGAAATATACTTCTCCGCCTTGCGCAAGAACCATTTCCGCCAAGTCATCAATAACATCTGCATGATATTCAAAATCTTCATCAGGCTTAGAGAATGTTAAGAACAATCCGTTTTGAACGCTGTAGCCTTCTAAGCTATATCCTTGTTCTACCAACAGAACCCGGGCTTCTTTCATTGCCGCTGCCGTCCAACAGTCTTGTATTCCTGCAGCGTAATTTAATCCGTCTATATCGTGTTGTATTCTTTCCAACAACTGTTCATCACGTTTTTTAATGAGTTCTGATAATTGAGAAACTATTTTTTCTTTGATTTGGGCTAATGTGCTGTCGGAATAGCTTCCGTGAATTTCAGCTAAGATTTTTTTCGGGCGTTTAGTATAATTTTTGAAATAAGAAATAATTTTTTCATCGCCCATTAAAATTAAAGGAGCATTTAAATCGGTGTGTTGTCTTATGAAGTGTTCTACTTCATGAACATATAATTTAGCCGCTTCGGTTTCTGCTTTTGCGGGGTCGTTTTTATCTCCCACTCGAGCTTCTAAATAATACTCGACACCTGCGGGTAAGTTTTCTTGAATTTCCATGATTTCTTCATTCATTCCGTGAAAAAAGCGGGTGTCTTTTTTGCTTAGAACCAAAACACCGTATTGAAAAGTTCTGTTAATAGCTCTTAGTAAATCCCTTACTTCAAAAGAATTGTCGTCTGCTACGATTTTAGAAACCGCTTCTACAGGTAAAGGAATAACTTCGGTTCTGTGGGGAGAAACAAAAACAGCCAAAGTTTTAAATCCGTCTATAAAAGGCAATTCTTCGGCGATGGAGTTTAACTCATTTTTTATGTGTTCAATGGTTTTATACGGAAAGTCCAAAGCCTCTAGTTTTTCTATGGCTTCTTTTACCGCATTTTTATAAGCTAATTGAAATTCTTCGTATCGAGTGGAAGGGGTTTCTTTTTTCAGGATGATAGAAACCGACGGGGATTCTTTTACATTCATCAAGTCCACCAACTTATTTTGAATGGCACTTGGTTTTTTCATTGTTAATGTTTCCATAGTTTAATTTTTTAAGCAGGGTTTTCAATTTATATGCCGTTTGCGAAAATAGTATTAAAATGTCAGGTTTTCTGAAAAAATAACATATATTAACAGGAAAGCGAAGAAAGGATGATTTTTGTTTGCAAAAAAGTGTCGAAAGGTTATATTTTTTTAACTTTGATTATTTTTACGGGACATACTTCAGCAGCAACCTGGGCGTCTTCCCATTCATGATTACCGACTTTCGCAGTGTATATTTCTTTCTTGTTTTTTCCTTCGAGTAAAACGACTTTTCCGTCTTTTTTAGACATTGCCCATCGATAGGGTGCGGCTTCCACGCAATAGTTACACCCGATACATTTTTCTCTGTAATGAGTAATAATAACCATTAGGCATCTACCAGTTTATATACTTTGTCGGAGGGTTTAACGGGTCGGTCTATCGGAAAAGTAACCAATTCTCCTTTTCGAGCTTCCGTTACCGGTTGATTATTTACACGTATTTCAGACACTTGGGTTTCATATACACCAGATTCCGGACCTATGACGAGTATTTTATCTCCTTGTTTTAAAGTGCCGGCGTCAATTTGCATTTGTGCCACTTTTATTTTTTTGTAATAATGCTGACCTTTTCCGACGAAAACTTTTTTTTGCGTAGCTTTAGAGCCGTTGGTGCCACTCCATTCTCCAAGTTTTTTACCCAAGTAATACCCGCCCCAAAATCCTCGGTTATATACCGTAGATAACCTTTTCATCCATTCCTGAATTTTTTCTTGGTTATAGGTGCCGTTTGCTACGGCATCAATTGCTTCTCGATAGCATTTTGTAACGGTGGCTACATATTCCGGCGCTCGTCCCCGACCTTCTAATTTAAGCACGGAAATTCCCGTGGCAATGAGTTTGTCTAAAAAGTCTATGGTACATAAGTCTTTGGGTGACATGATAAATTCATTGTCAATTTGCAACTCATTGCCTTCTTCATCTATTACGGTATATTTCCTTCTGCAGTTTTGAATACAGGCACCTCTGTTTGCTGATGCGTTGTGGGTATGTAAGCTCATGTAACATTTTCCTGATACGGCAACGCACAAGGCTCCGTGTGCAAAAACTTCAATTCTTACCAATTCGCCGTTGGGCCCTTTTATTTGTTCTTTTTCAATTGCTTTGCAAATTTGTTCTACTTGTCTTAAACTCAATTCTCTGGAGAGTACCATTACTTCGGCAAAAGGACTGAAGAAACGCACGCTCTCGATATTTGTAATATTCACTTGGGTGGAGATATGCACAGGTACTTTTTGGGTAAAAGCATAATTGATAGCGGCAATATCGGAGGCAATTACGGCAGAAATTCCGGTTTCTTTTACCCGGTCAACGATTTTTCGCATAACCGACAGGTCATGGTCATACATAATAGTGTTGAGGGTCAGGTAGGTTTTAATGTTGTGCTTGGAACACAATTCGGATATTTTTTCTAAATCGTTAATTGTGAAATTATTCGCGGATTTTGCCCGCATGTTCAATTGTTCAATTCCAAAGTACACGGAGTCGGCACCGTTTTGAATGGCAGCTCTCAACGCTTCCCAAGAGCCGGCAGGAGCCATAAGTTCTACTTTTTGCATAAGTGCAATTTTTTTCACAAAGATAGGATAAATAAAAGGTTATTTGTAATTATTCTAAATTCGGATTATTCTACGAATATTTCCTCTTCTTTTGGGTTGTAAAATTTGTATTCCAATAATCCTAAAGAAGAAAGTGGTCGAAGTTTTAACCGCCGCCGAAGGGCTAAACTCCACTTCATTTGCAAACTCGGATAACCTTTTCTGAGATATGCTTCTATGAAAGGATGTACTGCTAAAACAATTACTTTGTCTTTATGTTGATGGGTGATTTTTCGAAGATTTCTTTCAATTTCATCAATAATCAACAAGCTGGACTGTATTTCTCCGCTTCCTGCACAACAAGGGCAAGTTTCGGTGGTTTTAATAGACATCTCGGGTTTAACTCTTTGCCGGGTAATTTCTATAAGTCCGAATTTGGAAGGTGGAAGAATAGTGTGTTTGGCTTTATCGGAAGCCATGAATTCTTTCATTTTTTGGTAGAGTTTTTCGCGTTCTTCGTCAGAAGCCATATCAATAAAATCTACCACGATAATTCCGCCCATGTCTCTAAGCCGGAGTTGCCGGGCAATTTCTTTAGCCGCCTCCATGTTTACTTTAAAGGCAATATCTGCTTGATTGGTTTCTTTTTTACTCATTCTGCCGCTGTTTACGTCAATCACATGCATAGCTTCCGTGTGTTCTATTATTAAATAAGCACCGCTTTTCATGGTAACATTTTTGCCAAACAGCAGCTTGATTTGTTTTTCTATGCCAAAATGTTCAAAAATGGGAGTGGTTTTATTATAGTGCTTAACAATGTTGATTTTTGAAGGTTCTATTCCGGCAATGTAATCTTTAATGTCTTCTGCAAGATTTTTGTCATTTACATAAATAGCTGAAAATGATTCGTTAAATAAATCTCTTAATATGGAAATGGGTTTTTCGAGTTCACTGTATATTTTTTTAGGAGAGCGGGCGCCTTTGAGATTTTTGTAGATGGTTCGCCAACGTTTCACAAGATTTTTGAGGTCGGTGTCTAAGTTGGCAACCTTTTTGTTTTCGGCTACGGTTCTTACAATTACACCAAAATTTTTGGGTTTAATGCTTTGCAGTAAACTTTTTAATCGTTCGCGTTCTTTTTCGTCTTGAATTTTTTGAGAGAGAGAAATTTTATCGGAAAAGGGTATAAGCACCAAGTATCTGCCGGCTAAAGTGATTTCGGAAGTTACCCTGGGACCTTTAGTTGAAATGGCTTCTTTTGATATTTTAACTAAAACGGTATCTCCGGGTTTTAATACGTCTTTAATGTTTCCGTCTTTTGGAATTTCTTTGTCAATCGGGAAACCCGAAAGAGAAGCGGAGTTTAATTTACCCTGAATAGCTTTCGATACAAATTTTTGAAGAGCCAAAATATTTGGACCTAAATCTTGATAATGAAGAAAAGCATCTTTTTCGTGTCCGATATCTATAAAGGCTGCATTGAGTCCTTGGTTAATTTTAGTTACTTTACCTAAATATATATCTCCGACCGAAAAGCCGGGATTAGACTCTTCTACATGTAACTCAACAAGTTCTCCGTCTTGCAGTAAGGCAATACGAGTATCTTCCGATTTGGCGTCTATTATCAATTCATTACTCACGTATTCAACATTTAATTAAAACAGGAAAAGCCCCTGCATTGCAGGAGCTATGAAACTGCGATACTCAGGTTAGATTATTTTTTCTTCTTATGGCGATTCTTTCTCAATCTTTTTTTTCTTTTGTGAGTCGCCATTTTATGTCTTTTTCTCTTCTTTCCGCAAGGCATAATTACATATTTTTAAGTTGTTCTATTCGAGCGTTTATTTGTTTCTTCAATTCTTCGTTGTCAGTTAGTTCGGAAGCGGTTTCCAATTCTTTAATTGATTTTTCCGTTTCTCCTAACTGAGCCAAAGCATCGCTGTAATATAAATGAGCTTCTATACTTTTAGGCTCTAATTTCAAAACTGTTTCAAATCGTTCTTTGGCTTTTTCAAATTGGCCGGTTTGCAAAGAAAAAATTCCCAAATAAAATTGAGCTTGCGTATTTTCGGGTTCTTTTTCGGCAATGTTTCTCAACATTTGTATTCCTTCCATAGGATTACTGCCTTTTTCAATAAGCTCTAATGCTTTTTCTACAGACTCTTCACCTGTAGATGTGGTTTGAGAAGGTTGAGCATTGCCGTTTGCATTTTCCGTTTGCTCTGTTGCAGCCGGTTGTTCTTCCGAATGTTGTTTTTCTTTGCTGTTACAAGATGCAACAAGTAAAAGAACGATAAGCACTCCTGTAAAAAGGAGTGCAAATATCTGATTTTTTTTCATAAGTTAAAAAATAAAGGGGTAAAAAAGATTATTTAACCATTGCAAGAAACTTCTTGGAGATTTTGAAGTGAGGAACATTTCTTGCAGGAATTTCAATAGCGGTTCCTTTGGAGATGTTTCTTGCAATTTTCTTTGCGCGTTTCTTCTTAGAAAACGTTCCGAAACCTCTTAAGTAAACGCTTTCTCCTTTAGCTACGCTTTCTTTGATAGAATCCATAGCTGCGTCGATAACTTTAAGAGCTACGGTTTTTTCAATACCGGTTTTCTTGGAAACCGCACCTGCTAATTCTGCTTTTGTCATTTTTTTAAGTTTTAAGGGTTAAACGATAAATGTTTAGTATTCAAGGACAAATATAATAAGTTTGATTATACGGTGATGTGAAAAAAAGAATATTTTTGACAAAACCTTGTTTTTTTTCGGCGAAATGAGTTTTTTTAACGAAATAATTGACTGGTACATAAAGAATAAAAGAGATTTGCCTTGGAGAAACACTACAGACGCATATCCTATTTTTTTATCGGAAATTATTTTGCAACAAACCAGAGTGGAGCAGGGGTTACCGTATTATTATAAGTTTTTGGAGCATTTTCCGGATGTGTTTACTTTGGCAAAAGCCGATGAACAAAAAGTGTTGGCGTTGTGGCAAGGTTTAGGGTATTATTCGCGGGCAAGAAATTTATTGAAGGCGGCTCGAATGATAGTAAATGAATTTGGAGGAAAGTTTCCGCAGGACTATTCCGAGCTGAAAAAACTTCCCGGTGTCGGGGAGTATACGGCGGCGGCTATAGCTTCGTTTGCTTTTAAGCAAAAAGTTCCCGCAGTGGATGGAAATGTGCTTCGGGTTTTGTCGAGATTGTTTAATGATTCCACACCGATTGATAAAAATAAAAAGCACTTTTTTGAATTAGCGTCTGAGGTTATTCGACCGTTTCCTTCCGATGTTTTTAATCAGGCAATGATGGAGTTTGGAGCTGTTATTTGCACGCCGAAACCCAATTGTGTTCAGTGTCCCGTAATAAGTTATTGCAAGGCTTTTGCGAAAAATGCCGTAAACAGTCTCCCCGTAAAAGCCCGTAAGGTGAAGAAAAAAGACCGTTTTTTTTATTACCTGTTTATTCGAGATAAAGACAAGTTGCTTTTGGAAAAGCGAATTGAAAAAGACATCTGGCAACACATGTATCAATTGCCTTTGATTGAAAGTAAATATAAAATTTCAGATTTCGATATGTTTACATCTGTTATATTAGAGGAAAAAGGAATTAAGGGGAATATTTTCAAAAAAACACCGGAGAAAAAACACATACTTACACATCAAAATATCTATTATTCTTTTCTTTTTATGGAAAAAGTGAAGTTTTTGCAAAAGAAAGATTATCTTGTCGTTGAGCCGGATAAATTGGACGATTATCCGTTCCCGAATATCGTCAGACATTTTTTAAAAGAAGAAATCTCTATATAGGAAGTTGTTTATTGTTTAATTTTGTAAAAAAAATTACGATTATGTATCCCGAAGAATTAGTATTACCTATGAAAGAAGACCTTACGAGTGTAGGGTTTGAAGATTTAACCACTCCGCAACAGGTAGATGAAGCGATAAACTCCAAAGGAACTGTTTTGGTGGTAGTGAATTCGGTTTGCGGATGTGCTGCCGGAAATGCACGTCCGGGAGTGAAATTGTCATTGCAAGGAAATAAAAAACCCGACAGATTGACTACTGTTTTTGCAGGTTTTGATTATGATGCGGTAGAACAAGCCCGTAAATACATGTTGCCGTATCCTCCTTCATCACCATCGATAGCATTGTTTAAAGACGGAAAGTTGGTACATTTTTTAGAACGCCATAATATTGAAGGCGTTTCTGCCGAAATGATTGCCGAAAATCTTATGGCGGCATACGAAGAATATTGCTAAATTATGGAAGAATTGAAAGTTCCATATAATATTTATGCGGAGATAACTCCTAATCCAAATACCATAAAATTTGTTTCTAATAAACTGTTGGTAGAGGACGGAAAGACCTATGAATTTACAGACCCTGATGCTACGGAAGGGTTTCCTCTTATAGAAAAAGTGTTTAATTTTCCTTTTGTAGATAAGATATTGCTTTCCGGAAATTATTTGGCGGTTACTAAAAACAATTTGATAGAAGATTGGCAAGATGTGGTAATAGAGCTTAGAGAGTTTGTTCAGAATTATTTGAGAAACGGTGGAGAGGTAATGATTTCCGGCACAAACAAAGAAACGTTGCAAAATGGAACTTCGGAGAATGAAGTGATTATTGTTGAGCCGAAAACCGAAGTGGAAAAAAGAATTGTTCAAGCATTGGAAGATTATGTATTGCCTGCGGTAGAAAGAGACGGCGGAATGATTTATTTTAAAAAGTTTGAAGACGGTGTTTTGACGTTGTCGATGCGAGGAGCCTGTCAAGGGTGTCCCTCTTCCATGATTACCTTAAAAAACGGCATTGAGACGTTGATGAAACAAATGATACCGGAGGTAAAAGAAGTAATAGCCGATTAAGAATTTAAAAAATCAATTACGGCTTTAATGAACAGCTCCGGTTGTTCGGCATGAAGCCAATGTCCTGCATTGGGGATGACTTGAATGAAACTTTGAGGGAAAAGCATTTTTATCATTTCATAATCTTCTTCGGTAATATAGTCTGATTTTTCGCCTTTGAGAAATAAAGCGGGTTTTTCAAAAATACGGTCGTTGATTTCTTCGCCGATGAGTTCTATGTTTTTTTCAATAGCGTCTAAATTAAACCGCCAAGCTAATTTGTTTTTTTCTTTCCAATACAGATTTTTAAGAAGAAATTGTCTTACGGCAAATTCGGGAACATATTGAGAAAGAATCTCGTCGGCTTCTTTCCTGCTCGAGACTTTATTTAAATCTATGGCTCTTAATCCTTGTAAGATAAGCTGGTGGTGAACCGGGTATTTTTTCGGGGCGATATCCGCTACAATCAGCTTGGTTACATATTCCGGGTAGTTTTGAGCAAACTTCATAGCTGTTTTTCCTCCCATGGAATGCCCTAAAATATGTGCTTCCAACAGATTTACATCATCAAAAAATTCCAAAAGGTCTTCCATCATCACTTGATAATTAAATTCTTCGGAATGAGGAGAATGTCCGTGATTTCGCTGGTCTACAAGAAATACTTCAAAGTGTTCCGCCAGTTTTTTTGCAGGAGTAAGCCAGTTGTCCAGCATTCCCATTAAACCGTGCAATATAATTAGCGGTTCGCCGCTTCCTAATTTTTTGTAATTCAGTTTCATGGTTTGATTAGTTGCCGTTGATACATTTGAATGGTGTTTTCAAGACCAAAATAAAGCGCATCGGAAATTAACGCATGTCCGATGGAAACTTCTTTTAAGTAAGGTATTTGTTGATTGAAATATTTTAGATTGTCTAAGTTTAAATCATGTCCGGCGTTGAGTTCTAATTCTATTTGTTTGGCAAATTCAGCGGCTTTTTTATAGGGTGCAACAGCTCTTTCTTTGCCGGAAGAATAGTTTTTTGCATAAGCTTCCGTATAAAGTTCAATTCTGTCGGTACCGCATTCTTTGGCTTTTTCAATCATTTTCAAATCGGTTTCTATAAAAATGGAAACTCTTATCCCTTTTTCTTGAAGGCGTTGGATAATGTCGTTTAAAAATGAAAAATGTTTTACGGTATCCCATCCCGCATTTGAGGTAAGCACATCCGGAGGGTCCGGTACTAAGGTTACTTGGGTCGGTAAAACATTTTCCACTAACGTCAAAAACTTTTCGGAAGGATAACCTTCGATATTAAATTCGGTGGTGATAACCTTTTTTAGTTCATACACATCGCTGTACCGGATATGTCGTTCATCCGGTCGCGGGTGTACGGTAATTCCGTCTGCACCGTATTTTTGGCAGGCAACAGCAGCTTTTACCACATCGGGAATGTTTCCTCCTCTGGCATTTCGGAGTGTAGCTATTTTGTTGATATTAACACTTAGTTTTGTCATTGATTTTTCTTAGCTTTGTTTGAATTTAATAAACCTGCAAAAGTATAAAATTTATGCTGGCAAGAGATGTAATTTCGGAAGATGTTCCTCCCATACGACCCAATGAAAGTATAAATAAAGCATTGGTATGGATGGATGATTTTAAAGTTTCTCATCTTCCGGTAGTGGATGGTAAAAAGTTTATCGGAATTCTGTCGGAAGATGATATTTTGGGGCTCCCTCATGCCGAAGATTGTTCTGTAAAAGATTGTGAAATAGAGCTGAAGAAAATTTTTGTGACTGAAAACCAGCATGTGTTTGATGTTATTAAAACTATTTCGGATTTTCATTTAACGGTAATTCCCATTATACGGGATAATGATGAATATATCGGATGTGTAACCAACGCACATTTGATGCATGTAATTGCAGAAATGTCGGTAGTAAGAGATTTAGGAGGAATTATTGAATTGGAAATGAACGTGCGAGACTATTATTTTTCTCAAATTGCTCGTGTAATAGAAGAAAATGATGCTAAAATACTGGGAGCTTTTATTACCTCTCCGCCCGACACTACTAAAATGAATTTAACCATAAAAGTGAATACCTACGAGATAGACGGTATTATTCAATCGTTTGAAAGATTGGGTTATACGGTAGTAGGTTCCTATGGAAGCAATGTGTATGACGAGGATTTTAGAGAGCGTTTGGATGAGTTTTTTAAGTATTTGAATATTTAATGAAACTTTTTTATTGCTTTTTTCTGTGCCTTGCTTCGGTTATTGCAGTTAGTCAAGAAAACTTTCTGATTGTAAAAAAAATTCAAATAAACGGCAATGATGTTACCAAGGAAAAAATTGTCCGCCGCGAACTTTTATTCTCCGAGGGAGATACGGTTTTTCAAGAAAATTTAGCCGAAAACATCCGCTATTCGAAATACAATTTACAGAATACCAGATTGTTCAATTTTGTGAATATTAATTATGAGATTGAAGAAAACAATGCTGTCAATGTTGAGGTTAATCTTACCGAAAGATGGTATATCTGGCCGATACCTTTGCTGGAGTATGCAGAACCGAATCTTACTACGTTTTTGAGGAACAGAGATTTCTCCCGGATAGATTACGGAGGTTATTTGATTCACGAAAATTTCAGAGGCAGAAGAGAGGTGCTGAAAGCTATTGTAAGACAAGGTTTTGATAAACAATATGCATTGGAATACACCTTGCCGTATGTTAATCCTAAAAAAACTTTGGGGTTATATTTTCGTGCCGGCTATAATTTTAATCATACCGTTACAGTTACTACGGAGAAAAATCAACGGGTTTTTTATAGTGAAGCAAATACTTATACAAGAAAACAACCGTATTTCACCACGCAAATTACACTTCGTCATAAATATTTTGCTTATCATACCATCGGGTTGCACATTCACCGGTATATCACTTCGGACAGTTTGAATATTCAATATCCGGATTTTTTGAAATCCGCAAACGGTAAGCAAGAATATAAAGGCATAAATTACGCTTTTTATTACAACAGGTTAGATTGGGTAGTTTTTCCTTTAAAAGGATATTACTTTTTTAATTATTTGAATTATGCTTTTTTATCCGGCACAACATTGTTTTCCTCCACTCATGCAGTTTCATTTTATCAATCTTTTGGCGAAAGATGGTTTATGGCGTTGCAATCCAAGGTTATGAAAAATTGGCTTAATGCTCCGCCGTATTATTTAATGAGTGCGTTGGGCTATAAAGATAATCTTCGGGGATTTGATAATTATATAATAGACGGAACGGACTTTTTTTTGTTAAAAACCGATATAAAATATCAATGGCTGAAAGTATCGGAAAAGAAATTGCCGGGTATAAACAATGAAAAATTTTCCAAGTATTTTCTTTACGGTTTTGCAGCTCCGTTTTTCGATGTCGGTTATGTATATTGGAAAAATCCGGGGAATAATTTTTTACAGAATCATATACAATACAGTACCGGAATGGAATTCAGCTTTGTTACATATTACAATATAGTAATGCAATTTGATGCCGCTTATTTAAGCACCCGTGAATTTGCTTGGGCAATCCGCGTTCAAAGAGTGTTTTAATCCTTTTTATCAATAGCTTTGGTACGCTCTTTAAAATACACGCGAGTTAAATTATAACTTCCCATCGGATTGGTGTAAAAATTTCTTACGTATGAATGAATCATTACATAATCTTCCATATACCAAAGCGGGATAATCGGAGCGTCATTGATAACCAATTGCTCGGCTTCTTCCAACAGGCTAAACCTTTCTTCTTGATTTTCGGTAATTTGCGCTTTTTCAAACAGTTCGTCGAATTTTGGGTTTTGATAGCGAGTGGTGTTTGGAAATGAAGGAGCGCTAATATCTTCGGGAACTAATTTTCCGTAAAACATCATTAAAAAACTTTCGGGACTCGGGAAATCCGCAATCCATGCACTTCTGAAAATATCACCTTTCAGCATTTGTTCATCTTCCATTTTTTGAGAAAAATCCACAATTTCCAAATCTACATTGATATTGAGGTTTTCCATAAGCTGTTTTTGAATTTCAAAAGCAACTTTGGTGTTTTTGTATCCTCCGCTGTTAAGTTCAATTTTTAATGTAGGAAAGTTTTTTCCGTTGGGAAATCCTGCTTCGGCAAGCAGTTTTTTGGCAGTTTCGGGATCGTAGTCATACCCTTTGATTTTAGAAACGTCATAGCCTTTAAATGCAGGGGGAACAATACCGTGAACAGCAGGACCGTAAGCTTCGCCTTTCAGCACCTCGTCTATAATTTTAGTTTTATTGATGGCATAATTAAGCGCTTTGCGAACTTTTATATTGCTTAATACGTCTTTATGAATATTTAAGTCATAATATTGAGTAGCCATTTTCGGCACGCGTTCCAAAACAAATTTTGGAGGTTGATTTTGAAAGTCGGCTATTTGTTGCTCCACCACATCTTTAATGGATTCGGAGGGGAGTCCGTCCACTATTTCCAACTCTTTATTCATAAATTTCTTTAACTCTTGTTTTTTAGAGTCTATTACATGCAAAGCAATGGTGTCTAAATATGGAAGTTGATTGCCGTGCTTGTCTTTCATGTAGTAATTATCATTTCTTACTAAAATTACGGTTTCTAAATTTTGGATGTTAGAAGTGATGTTTTTAGGAACCATAAAAGGACCTGTCCCTATAAAGGTTTTTTCTTTATACTTATTATAGGCTTCTTCGGGAAAGATATAGCAACCGGCATTTGCCAGCAAATACAGAAAATAAGACAGGGGTTTAGTTAAAGTAATTTCTACGGTATAGTTGTCAACTATTTTTAAACCTTTTAGCTCACCGGCGTTGCCGTTGTACATTTCATTAGCGCCTACCACCACATCTTTCATTAGAGTACTGAAAAGCTTATTGTACGCATCTTTCTTACATAATTGTTCAAATGTAAATTTCACGTCTTTGGCATTAACTTCCCTTGTTCCATCGGGAAAACAATCGTCATTGTGAAATTTCACGCCTTTTCGGAGTTTAAAGGTATAGGTTAATTTATCGTCAGAAATAGTCCAACTTTCGGCTAATCCGGGTTCGATAGACAAATCTTTCGGGTTGAATTTAACTAATCCTTCGTACACATGCGAAGCGATATAATTAGTATGAACATCTACAATGGAGGGTGGATAAAGCAACCCTATTTTGTCGTTTGCCGAAAAATCAAATGTGCCTCCATACACGACTCCGCCTTTAGCTTCTTTCTTTGCAGCGGAAGGTTGAGAACCCTCACTATTATTACATGAGTAAAGGGTAAGAGAAACAATACCTATAAATAAAAAAGATTTTAACTTCATAGCTTAATAAATTATGGTAACTTGGCAAATATAATTATTCAAATAAATAAAAACTTATTTTTGCGGCAAAAATTGACCTTCCGTAAAAAAAATGGAAAAAAAATCAATTTTTTTTTTGAAAAATGAAATTAACACCTTAATATTGCGGTTTGTAAAATTGTCCTCAATGAAAAGATTTTTAGTTTTAGTATCTTTGGTATGGAGCATAAGCGGCTTTGCCGGCACGATTATTCTTGAAGGAAACTATCAAGGAAAAAACTTATATGTTCAAAACCCGTTTGCCGGTTCGGGAGTTGGTTTCTGCGTATATGAAGTACGCGTAAACGGAGATGTTACCACCGATGAGATTAACTCCAGTGCTTTCGAAATAGATTTTACAAATTTCCAGTTTGAAATAGGGCAGCCTGTTACGGTGGAAATTAAACATAAAGACGATTGCCGTCCGAAAGTGTTGAATCCGGAAGTGCTTAAACCTAAAAGTACATTTGAGGTGGTTTCCATAAAGGTGGAAAAGGATGGAACCTTAAAATGGACTACCAAAAACGAAACAGGTAAATTACCTTATATTATAGAGCAATTCCGTTGGAATAAATGGATTAAGGTAGGAGAAGTAGAAGGTGTAGGAACTCCCGGAGAACATACCTATACGTTTAAAACCACTCCACATTCCGGAGAAAATCAGTTTAGAGTAAAACAAATTGATTACACCGGAAAACCCAGATATTCTAAACCGGCGAGATATCGCTCAATGGAACCCGAAATTACATTTAACCCCAAAAAAGTTTCCAAGGAAATTATTTTCTCTGCACCTACTATGTATGAGATTTACGACAGTTACGGAAATATTGTGAAAAAAGGATACGGGGATAAAGTGGACTGTTCAAACTTGAAAAAAGGAATTTACTATATCAACTTTGACAATAAAACAGACAAGTTTGTTAAAAAATAAAATCTTTTAAAACCACAACGAGCAAACTCCCTTTCGAGGGAGTTTTTTGTTATTACCAAATATGAAAATAGCAGTTTACGGCAGAAAAGTCCCTTCTCAACATTTTCTCAAAATCCAAAGATTTTTCGAGCTTTTTTTCGAGAAACAAATCGAAGTTGTAGTTTGCGAAACTTTTTACAGATTTATCGAAACACACATACCGCTCCCTTTTTCGCTCAAAAAATATGAACGGGTAGAAGAAATTGAAGAAGTGGATTTGCTGGTAAGCATAGGAGGAGACGGTGCTTTTTTAGATGCTGCCAATACCATTGGAAAACTACCTGTGCCTATTATTGGAATTAATGCCGGAAGACTGGGTTTTTTATCGTCCACCTCTATTGACGATGTGGATAATGTGGTAGACAAAATCATAAACCGCAATTACAAAATAGAAGAACGAACATTACTGTCAATGTATAATCCAAGCAATTCATTCGGATTGCATGCTTTTGCTTTAAATGAATTTACCATCTTAAAAAAAGATACCTCTTCAATGATTACCATCCACACCTATATTAACGACGAATATCTCAATTCTTATTGGGCAGATGGTTTAATTATAGCCACTCCCACAGGCTCTACCGCTTATTCTCTAAGTTGCGGAGGACCTATTTTATTACAAGGAAACGACAGCTTTATTATTACGCCTATTGCTCCGCACTCATTGACTGTCAGACCATTGGTTATTCCGGCATCTTCAACCATTAAGTTAGTACCCGAAAGCCGAGAAAACAACTTTATGATTTCGCTCGATTCGAGATATGCAACCATTTCTTCAGAAGAAATTATTATTCAAAAAGCAGATTTTAAAATTCATGTTGTCCGGCTGCCCGGTGAAACAGAAATCAAAACATTGCGAAATAAATTGAATTGGGGGCTTGACAAAAGAAATTAGCAATAAAAAACGAGTAGAAACGTTTTCAACCGCTATGAAGATAAAGAAACTTACAAGTTTCATTTTTTTCTTTTTGTGGGTTTGCGGATTAAAAGCCCAATTCGGGGCGCTCAGACAGGTTGGCGATTATTCTCCCCCCATGAAACCTTGTTCGGACATCGGGCTTTTTGCCGGGGGGAGTTATTATGTAGGAGAATTGAACAATTATCACTTTAACTTTGCTCTTACTCACTTTGCTTACGGAGGCGTTTTCAGAAGATACATCAATAAGAGATGGGCGTTTCGAATTTCCGGTTTTAAAAGCAAACTTTCGGGTAGTGCCAAATACGGTTATCCGGCTTTTTTCAATGATAAAAATTATGCATTTACCTCTACATTAATTGAAGGCTCGGCTCAATTTGAGTTTTCCTTTTTCAATTATATTCCGAATGATGAAAACATTTATTTTACACCTTATGCTTTTGCAGGAATAGGGATGTTTTATTTTAGCCCGAAGTCAGCTTCGGGGGCGGATTTGGAATATCAAAGTGCTCAAAACGGTGTGAGTTATAACAAACGCGTTGTTAATATGCCTTTCGGGTTAGGAGTGCGATTTAAGCCGCATCATCGTTTTAATTTTACGTTAGAATGGGGGGTGAGAAAAACCTTTACGGATTACATAGACGATATAGGTGCGCCATATACCCGAAACTATCAAAGAGGATTTATGTATAATAAAGATTGGTACTCGTTATTTGGGCTGATAGTGGCTGTTCGTTTAGGACCGGAACCCTCTACCTGTCCGCAATGGCAAAAAGGTAGAAACAAGTAAAAGGTTTTCTTACCTTTGTCGGTTTAATTCGATGGAAAAACTAAAGCAAGAGATATTATCAGGAGTTATTCCCCGTCATGTAGCCGTTATTATGGACGGTAACGGGAGATGGGCACAGCAGCGCGGAAAAATGAGAATTTTCGGGCATAAAAACGCCCTTACGGCTGTTCGTGAAAGTGTGGAAGGAGCAGCAGAAATAGGCGTGGAGGTTTTAACTCTTTATGCTTTTTCTACCGAAAACTGGAATCGGCCCAAAAGTGAAGTGGACGCTTTGATGGATTTGCTTGTGCAGGCAATTCGCAAAGAAGTTCCTAAGCTTAATGAAAACGGAATAAAATTAGAGGCAATAGGAGATATCGCATCGTTGCCCGAAAAAAGTCAAAAAGCTTTGGAGAGAGCCATACAGCTTACGGCACATAATACTACTATGACATTAGTGTTAGCATTGAGCTACAGCGCCCGATGGGAAATTACGCAAGCCGTAAAACAAATTGCCGGGAAAGTGAAAAAAGGAGTATTGGAACCGGATACAATTAATGAGCAAACGGTATCACAACATTTATGCACCAAAAATTATCCCGACCCGGAATTGATGATAAGAACAAGCGGCGAGCAGCGAATCAGCAACTTTTTATTATGGCAGTTGGCTTATGCGGAATTATATTTCACACCCGTTTTATGGCCCGACTTCAGAAAGAAAGACCTTTTTGAAGCCGTGCGGGATTTTCAGAAAAGAGAACGGCGATTTGGAAAAACAAGTGAACAAGTAAAGGTAGAGCAAGGAAAATGATGAAAAGAAGCAAGGCCATATATTTTTTCGTTTTGTTTTTTTATTGCCTTTCTACAAAATCTTGGAGTCAAATACAAATTGGCGGTGACCGGGATATAGATTACAGCACCCCAAAAACATATACCATAGGAGGGATAACCGTTTCCGGGAAAAACAGATTCGACCCCGATGCCATTATTATGATTTCCGGCTTGTCGGTAGGAGAATCCATAGACATTCCCGGAGAAAAAATATCAAATGCTATCCGGAATTTATGGAAGCAAAACCTTTTTAGTGATGTGCGAATATCTTTGGTAAGAACAGAGGGGAGTACAGCTTTTTTAGATATTTATTTAGTAGAGCAACCCCGGTTATCCAAGTTTAAGTTTAACGGTGTTACGAAGAACGAAGCTGACGAAATTAGAAAAGATATTCAGCTTTATCGTGAAAAAATCGTAACCGAAAACCTTGTTCAAACCACGCAAAACAAAGTTAGAGAGTATTTTATAGACAAAGGGTTTTACAAAGCTCAAGTTAAAGTGAAACAAGTGCCGGATACGCTTACCATGAATCATGTAATCTTAATCATAGATGTTAAAAAAGGCAAAAAAGTTAAAATCAAAGAAATCATAATAGACGGAAACACCCATTTTTCCGATGCGGCGATTAAGCGGTTTATGAAAGACACTAAAGAAAAGTCTCATTTCGTGCCGTTTAAAGAATTGGACACTTTGTTGGTTTCCACAGTGAAAAACATGTTGAAACTCAACGGTAAACAAGTGCTTTCAAACTTTAGCATTTATGCTCAGGAAAACATGCGATTAAAAATATTCAAAACGTCCAAATTTTTAAAGGAAAATCTTCGGAAAGACAAAAAAAACATCATTGAAAAATATAACGCCAAAGGATTTAGAGATGCTAAAATTGTAAAAGATTCAATATATTACGCCGATGACGGTAATATGATTATCTATTTAAAAATAGCCGAAGGTAACAAATATTATTTCCGAAATATCAATTTTACGGGTAACACCAAGTATTCCGATAAAATTTTAAGCGATATTTTGGGAATAGAAAAAGGAGACGTATTTAATCAAAAACTGCTGGACACAAGATTGTATATGAATCCTAACGGACGTGACATCAGTTCTTTGTATATGGATGACGGGTATTTGTTTTTTCAAGTAACGCCTATCGAAGTTTTGGTGGAAAATGACTCTATTGATTTGGAAATCAGAATATATGAAGGCAACCAAGCTACAATTAACAGGGTAACCGTTTCCGGAAACACCAAAACCAACGACCACGTAATTGTGCGGGAAATAAGAACCCGCCCGGGAGATTTGTTTAAACGTTCCGACATTATACGGACTCAAAGAGAATTAGCTCAATTGGGATATTTCGATGCGGAAAAGCTCAACGTTGTGCCAACTCCCAATCCCGCTACATCTACCGTAGATGTAGAATATCAGGTGGCGGAAAAATCATCTGACCAAATAGAACTTTCCGGCGGATGGGGCGGAGGTCGTTTGGTGGGAACGCTCGGAGTTTCTTTTAATAATTTTTCTCTCAAAAATATCGGTAACAAAAAAGCATGGCAACCTTTACCCTCGGGCGACGGTCAAAAATTGAGTATCAGAGCGCAGTCGAACGGCGTGTATTATCAATCGTATAATTTCTCTTTTACCGAACCTTGGCTTGGCGGTAAAAAACCCAATGCATTTAGTTTAACGGCTTATCACTCGGTGCAAACCAACGGACAAACCAAATATTTGCGAGATGAAAATAACAAAGTGGTAAGAGATGATGAAGGTAATAAAGTTGAAAATACTTTACGTCAGGATGTGAAAATTACCGGAGTGTCGATAGGTTTGGGTAAAAGGTTGCGTTTTCCCGACGACTATTTCACATTGTATCAAGAAGTAAGCTATCAGCATTATGATATGAATCAATGGCAATATTTTTTATTTACCGACGGGGTTTCCAATAATTTGTATTATTCGGTAAAAATTTCGCGAAATTCCATAGACCAACCCATATATCCCCGAACAGGCTCGCAGTTCTCTTTAAGTTTGCAACTTACACCTCCGTATTCTTTGTTTGACGACAGATTTACCAAAGAAAACATCCCGAACCTTACCAGCCAGGAAAAATATCGTTGGATAGAATACCACAAGTGGAAAATTACTTCTTCGTGGTTTACCCAATTGGTGGGCAATTTGGTTTTAAACACCAGAGTAGGCTACGGATTTTTAGGCTCGTATAACAAGTATTTAGGTTCAGCGCCTTTTGAACGTTTCAACTTGGGAGGAAGCGGACTATCTACCGGAGGTTCTTTCGGGTTTTTATTGGGAAGGGAAATTATCGCCTTACGCGGATATGATGACGAAAGTGTTTCTCCGCAGTCGGGTGCGCCTTTTATCGGGAAATATACAGTCGAGTTGCGATATCCGTTTTCATTAAACCCCAGTGCCACCATATACGGATTGGCATTTGTAGAAGCAGGAAATACATGGATAAATATTAAAGACTTTAATCCCTTTAATGTAAAACGTTCTGCAGGTGTGGGTATTAGAATATTTTTACCCATGTTTGGAATGCTCGGCTTGGATTGGGGTTACCGTTTTGATGATACACCGGAATATCGTCCGCAGAGCAAACGCCATCAAATCCATTTTACTATTGGAACCAATATCGGGAATTTGTAGCAGATTGAGTTTGTTAAAAGGATAAAATTAGCGGGTTGCGGAATGATTTAAATCATGTTCCGGACAATCTATTTTCAACTCATTATCAGCAAGAGTCTTATTCAATAGATTACAAAAATGTTCTTGTTTGTGTTCTTGAAATTGATAATAGATACAGGTAAAACACATTCGCTGAATACTAATAATTCCTAATTGGTTAAGATGATAAATGATATTAAGCAATGCTGAAAACAGGTTTTCTTTGGAAGAAAGAGGTAGTCTTTCAATTGAATGTTGTATTTCTTGTGCGAAGAAAGACATTTCTTCAGCAACGCTTTTCCCTTTAGAAGTTAAATGAATAAGATAGCTTCTGGTGTCATCTTTACCAGGCTCTTTTATGATTAATTTTTTTTGTTCAAGAGTTTTTATAGTATTGCTTATTGTAGCTTTGGTTACATTAAGCTCATTTGCTAAATAACTGACTTTTCTTTTGTCTGAGGTATGATACCGAAGAAATATTAATATTTGAGCTTGAATGGGAGTAACAGACAAGTTTTTCCCTTTGCTCCAAAGTAAAACCTTAAATGCTTGTGAAATGCGTTCTAATGAAGCAACAATTTTACTTTCATTACTTTCATTTTGATGAATTAAGTCAAAGGCTGATTTTGTCATTAATTACAATTTTCAATTTCGTAAATATAATAACCTTTTTGTTTGATATGTGTTTCCCATTCATGTTTTAAGTTTTCAATATGGCAAAATTTACATTCTCTTGAACTTAGAGATACATCTTTTAATCCTTTGCTTTTTAAATATTCTTTTCCATAATTATAAATTACGGATGGATCGTTTATAGTTGTAGGAACTATAATATCAAAATGCATTACATTCCCGTCTTTTTTGGTTACATAAGTGTCATAAACTGCTATTTTCATTTTTTATATTTTTTAGTTGATGAATAATGAAAATGAGGGATAGCTTTACCTGCAGGAGCAATAAATATCGTTATGTGGCAATTAGCTATCCCTGTTTACTAATATTTTTAGAACTCTCCTTTGTTAATATAAGGATAGGTCCATAAGATTGCTGTAAGTGTAACTGCTTTGAACCACGCATTGTACATGCCTTCCACGTCTGAATCGGAATGTCCTTTTTTGGCTAAAAACGGTTTAATTGTAGTTGTGATGGGATAGATAAATGTTATCATATAACGATAGTGGACTATTGGAGCTGTGTCTACTCCGTCTGTTTGGTTTTTCTTAGTGCTATGATGTCGTTTGGCAATTTCATACTGATAATCGAGCCATTTTTGATCATACGGTTTTTGGCATAAATCCATAATCCACTGTCCGAACCTTGCTCTTACAGCAGATAGGTACTCTGTATTAGGTTGTCCGTTTTTGGAGAAATAATATAACAAATGATCATGACTTCCTACATATCCGTACCATAAATCCAACACTTCTTCCACTTGGTCTTTTAAAACTTCTCCGGCCATTTTTAAATAGTGATCATCATCTTCTGACCAAAGTAAAGTCTTCTTTAGAAGAGTTAAATCTTCCATAGTAACAGGCGATTGTTCTAATGTCGCCTTGCCATAGTCGTAACCTTTAATTGTTTCCATAGGGCATTGATTTTTTTGGTTATTAAAATATGTTTAACATTTCTGCACAAATATAAAAAATAGTTAGCATAACTAACAATATATGAAAAAATTTTTTAACCGTAAAAACGAAAGGAGAACTCGGTTTTTTGAAAAAATTGATAATTTTCAATTGCAAGAAAATGGTGAGATAATTAGTAAAATTGTTTTATTCCCGGAGATAGAGGGAGATAGAATTTGTAGAATGGAATAATGGTGATTTTTTGGAAAAGCGTTTAATTTTTCCTGTTCTCTCCCAAAATTTTATAGGGCTTGAATTTTTTTCGTTTGTTAAGTTTGAATTTTTTCACGGCATTTTCTATTAAGAAATTTTTGGTTTCTTCTATGCTGTCGGTAAACAAGAACAAATTTTTATCTTCTTCGTCTATGGTACCTTCTTGAGCCATTTTTTCTACATGCTTGTATAGATGCTCGTAAAACTCCGTTCCGAAAATTACTACGGGAAAAGGCTTTATTTTATTGGTTTGAATAAGTGTTAAACATTCAAAAAGTTCATCGAGCGTACCATATCCTCCGGGGAAAATTACAAATCCGTAAGAGTATTTAGTGAGCATTACTTTTCGCACAAAAAAATAATGGAAATTCAGCCATTTGTCTAAATACGGATTGGGTTTTTGTTCGTGGGGTAAAATAATATTGCACCCGACAGTTTTTCCTCCAACTTGTTTTGCACCTCTGGGAGCAGCTTCCATAATACCCGGTCCGCCGCCGGTCATCACGGTTAAACCTAATTCGGCAATGATTTTTCCTACTTCTTCGGCTTTTTGATAATAGAAATCGGTTGCTTTTAGACGGGCAGAACCGTACACGGTAATACAAGGACCTACAAAATGCAACATTCTGAAAGCCCGGATAAATTCTTTAAAAACAGCCAAAGCAAAATTAAAGTCTTGCAAACGTCCTTGAGGACCTTCCAAAAACTTTTTTTCTTCTTTAGAGGGCTTTCCGTAAAGTTTGTGTATAAATTGGTAGTCTTTCATTGATTGAGATTTGTGTGATTGTTGTCATTGTTTTTCTTAGTGATGTGATAGTGTACTTTTACATGCGGATTATGATGATGAGGTTCTTTCGGATGAGGTTTTCCGTCTTCATATTCTTCGTCGCCGTCATCTTCCAATTCCCATTCATATACAGGTTTTTGCGGACCTTCTTTTCTGAAATAATAAGCCAATATCAACCCGGCTACAAATCCGTAAAAATGAGCTTCAAAAGAAATCTCTTTTTTGAGTGGAAAAATTCCCCAAATCATGCTGCCGTATAAAAATACGACTAATAAAGAAATAGCGATGAGTTTGTAGTATTTTCTGAAAATTCCGCTGAAAAAAATAAAAGAAGCTAATCCGTACACAATTCCGCTGGCTCCGATGTGGTAAGAAGGTCGTGCCAAAGCCCATAGCCACAATCCGCTCATAAGCCAAATCCAAAAAAATATTTTAACAGCCACGGGTTTGTAGAAATAAAACAGCACACTGCCTAAAATTAAAACAGGAACAGTGTTATTGATAAGATGATTCCAACTTCCGTGAATAAAAGGAGCAGTAATAATGTGAATTAAACTTTCCGGATTTCTCGGATAAATTCCCCATTTGTAAAAGTCGGAATATTCCGGTTCAATGATTTTTACAGTCCACATAATTGCTGCAAACAATAAAGGAAGCCAAAAGTCTTGGATTTTTATTTTACGGGCGTGTGTGTTTGATTTATGCATCTTGTTGTTTAGATTCTTCCCAAATAACATTCATTTCGTCTAAGCTCATAGCGTGTAAGTCTTTGCTTTTCTCTTTTACTTTTTGTTCCAGATACTGAAAACGTTTAATAAATTTTTTATTCGTTTTTTCTAAAGCATCCTCAGGATTTACACCAATAAATCTTGCATAATTGATTAAAGCAAAGAATACATCGCCCAACTCTTGTTCCATAGATTTTTTGTCCGACTGTTTTACGGCTTGCTGCAATTCGTTAATTTCTTCCAAGACTTTTTCCCATACTTGCGAAGCATTTTCCCAATCAAATCCTACGCCTTTTACCTTTTCTTGAATGCGGTTGGCTTTTACCATGGCGGGAAGAGATTGCGGAACACCTTCCAACACCGATTTTTTACCTTCTTTCAGTTTTAATTTTTCCCAGTTTCTTTTTACTTCTTCTTCGGTATCGGCTTTTGTGTTTCCATATATGTGCGGATGTCGGGTTATAAGTTTATCACAAACGGTGTTAAGTACATCTGCCACATCAAATTGTTGCTGCTCTTCGGCAATTTTAGCGTAAAAAACCAAATGCAAAAACAAGTCTCCCAGTTCTTCTTTAATAGCGTTAAAATCTTCATTAAGTATTGCATCCGAAAGCTCGTAAACTTCTTCAATAGTAAGGTATCTGAGCGATTGAATAGTTTGTTTTTTATCCCAAGGGCATTTGGCTCTTAAGTCATCCATAATATTCAGCAATCGCTCAAAAGCTTGAAGTTTGGCGGAGATACTGTTCATTGTTTTAAATTTGGGCTGTATTTATGAAAAAGCTAAGTTACTTAATTTTATTTTCCTTTTTGTTTCCGGTATCTTTAACTTATGCACAAAAATCGGAATTATTTTTCCACTACGGCTTTATTTTTCCGCATCGAAAAGGCGTAAATCATCTTATTAAACGGCATGTGCCGGCAATGGAGTTTAATTGGTTTTTGCAGAAGTATGACGAAAACAAGCAGTGGTATTATCAATATAATTATCCGGAAAAGGGGATAGGCATGATGTGGTTTGATTTTGGTAACCCTCAACAGTTGGGATATGGTTTGAGTGTTTATCCTTTTTGGAATTTTTATTTTTCTCCGAATTCTGCTACGTTGCTTTCTTTTAAATCGGCTGCCGGCATAGGGTGGGTAACCAAACCATTTAGAGAAGAAACCAATTATAAGAATATATTGATAGGAAGCTATTTGAATGCTTTTATCCATTTCGCATTAAATTGCCGTTTGCGGCTTTCCGACCGGATTTTTGTTAGCACGGGAATTAGTTTTTCACATTTTTCAAACGGAGCGTATCGAATGCCTAATCTTGGAATGAATATACCTGCCATAAAAGCCGGAATGCTTGTAAACATAGGGGAGAAAAACGAGTATCCTGTAGTAGAAGAGGCGGCTTTTAAAAAGAGCAAATATTTTAATTTAATGATTAACGGAGGGGTAAAAGAAATATACCCGCTTTCAAGAAGAAAATTTCCCGTAATGTCGCTCAATGTAAATTATAATTGGAATTACACTCCAAAATCAATAGTATCTGCGGGTTTGGATTTGTATCATAATTCTTCTTACAAAACCATTTTTGAAAACGACAGCACTATGGAATTAAAAAATTACATAGGAATAGAACCTTCTGTGGTACTTGGATTTGGAAAAATCTTTGGAAAAACCCAATTTCAATTTCAAACAGGCTTTTATCTTTACACATATTTGCCCCGTTTCATGAATATGTATCAGCGGATTTCCATCAGAAGAGAAATAATTCCTGCGTTGTTTTTCGATTTATCTTTAAAATCTCATCTTTTTGTGGCGGACTATATCGGATTTGGAATAGTGTATAATTGGAAACATGAATAAGTGGATGTTATGCATATTAGTATGGGGTTTATTTTCTTGCAAAAAAGAGAATAGTTGCCTGCACTCTGTCGGAAATATTCAGCCGGAAAAACGGGAGGTAAGCAATTTTTATTCCTTGATGATAGAGTCGGACATAGATGTGGAGCTTATTCAAGACACGGTCAGTTTCATAACGGTAATCTCAGGAAAAAATATTATTCCGCATATTGAAACGGAAGTGAAAAACGGACAATTGCTGATAAGCAATCGAAACAAATGCAATTTTCTCCGAAAATACGATTACGAAAAAAAAGTCGAAGTTCATTTTATTTCATTAACCAATATTGAAATAGACGGTCATACCGGAAAACTTTACGCAAGCGACACCATACAAGCGGATACATTATATATGAATATAAGAAATGCTGCTTCGGAAATCGATTTAACGTTAAAAGCCGCTAAAATAAAAATTGATAATCACAACGGAGTATCGGATTTGTTGCTAAAAGGATATTCTGAATTGGCATATTATTATCATCATGGCTACGGGCGATATGATGCTTTGAATTTATACGCCGACCAAATTTATGCATGGAATAACAATACCGGCGATTTGCTGGTTTATACAAATAATTTATTGGATGTTCAAATAACCTATACCGGAGATGTATATTACAAAGGAAATCCGGCAAAAATTATTCAGCGAATTAAATCTTCCGGCAAATTGATAAAATGGCCTTAATCACATCCATTCTTTAAAAAATAGCAAAAAAGTTTTTAACGGAAAAAACGGAAAGTAAGGTTTTGGTAAGTTGAGAAAAGTCATCTTGTCCCTTGATTTATCTCAGGGAGTTCTGTTTGTTCAAGGCGTACATTTGGACTATTCGATAACCTGAAAAACAAAGAAAAATGAAAAAAAGAGAGCCTGTTTCTCACATCATGACGAAAGATGTGTACACGGTAAATTTAAAAGATAGTTTGAAAGACGCGTATGAATTGATGAAGTCTAAGAAAATCAGACACGTTCCGGTGGTTTCGGGAGAGAAACTAATTGGAATTTTGAGTATGACGGATATTCTCCGCTTAAGTTTTGGAGCGGAAGGAGATGTGGATTCAGCTGTTTTTGAAATGTTTACTATTGACCAAGTAATGAAGCATCATCCCAAGTCGGTTGCTCCTACGGATGAAATTCGGGAGGTGGCAGAAATTCTTACTCGTGAAGAATTTCACGCTTTGCCTGTTACCGAAGGTGATAAGCTCGTTGGAATTGTTACCACGACAGATATAATAAGGTTTTTATTGGAGTTGTATAAATAAAAAAGGGAGCTTTAAAGCTCCCTTTTTTATGAATGAAAAATTTTTCGATTAATTGTAATTAGGTAAAAGAGAATATTTTTTGGCGTAGTATAACATTTGTTCGGAGAACACTTCGGGATATTCAATTTTAACATCTACAATTCTTCCATTTTCCATTACCGGCTTAAGAACGGGATTGATAAACCCTCCGTAAGGAGCAATGTTAAGTTTTTCCCATCTTGCAAGTACTTCTTTATGAAGTTCGGGGTCAACTTTTACGCCGTAAGTTTCCACTAAGTATTTACCGGCTTGATAATCACCTTCCGATTTTATTCTTTGAATTTCTCTGAGCAATTCACCAAACAGGGTTCTTAGTTTTTCGTAATTGTTAATTACAAAATAGGTTTTACCGTCTTTGGTTTTCTTTTCAATCACATTATCGGCTTTACCTTTTTCATATACCCATTTGGCTACCATTTGTCGGTTTCTCATGTGGGCTTCTTCTAATTGTTCGCCCGGTTTCAGTCTTACTAATTGACGCATTAAGCCGTTTACAATGTAATCGTCATAAGCGGCTTTTCCCACTTCCAAGCTGGGCATTACGCCGATTTCTATAAGTTTAGGGTCCATTAAATAATACAGTGCCACCAAATCTGCACGAGCTTCTTCCAATGTAGAAGAATAATTTTTTAACGTTTCTTTTGGAGTTTTTACGCCGGGTTTTAACTTTCCTGATGCATGTCCTATTACTTCATGCATGTCGGTGTGTAGTTTGTCCGCTAAACTTCCGTATTCTTTTTGTCTTTTTATTTCTTCTTCGGAGTAATAAAATTCTTCCAATGCACCGCCACTTTTGGCTGCTTGTTCATAAGCCTCTACAATGTTTCCTAAGTTTACTGATTTTGAACCGTGTTCGGCTCTTATCCAGTTGGCATTAGGCAAGTTAATTCCGATTGGGGTAGAAGGAGATGCATCACCGGCTTCTACGATTACGGTAATCACTTTTGCCGAAATTCCTTTTACTTTTTCTTTTTTGTATTCATCTGGAATAGGAGAATGGTCTTCAAACCATTGTGCATTGGCACCGATAGTGGCAATACGCTTAGTAGCTTCCTTATCTTTAAAAGATACTACCGATTCGTAAGAACCTTTATATCCTAAAGGATCGTTGTAAACCTCAATAAATCCGTTTACCACATCAATTACAGAGTTGGTGTCGTTTACCCATGCAATGTTGTATTCATCCCAAGTTTTTAAATCTCCTGTTTTGTAATATTTCACAAGAAGTTCAAGGGCTTTTTTCTGTTGGTCGTTTTCGGCAACGGTTATGGCTTTCTCGAGCCAGTAAACAATTTTTTCGATAGCAGGAGAATACATGCCGCCGACTTTCCATACCCGTTCCTTAATTTCTCCGTTGTCTTTTATTACTTTTGAATTTAATCCGACAGAAATGGGGTGAGGGTCGTTCGGGTCGGTCATTTTTCCGTAAAAATCTTCCACTTCTTTTTGGGTTACACCTTCGTAGAAATTTACGGCAGAGGTCAAAACCAAATCATCTTCGGGGTTTAAGTTTACTTTTTTGGGTGCAATGGTTTTGTCAAAAATCACGGGAGTAATTTTTTCCAACAGTTGTTCTGCCGTTTCATTTTCGTCTAACGGTAAATGTTCTTTTACGGACATTGCCGCATTTTTGAAAAATTCTTGAGAAAATTCCGGTTCAAATTTTTCATTGGAATAATGGTGGTGTATTCCGTTAGAAAACCAAACACGTTTTGTGTAGATTTCAAAGTTTTTCCAATCTTCCGAGCTCTTATCGCCTTTAAAATTTTCAAAAATCGCCTCTAAAGTTCTTCTTATTTTAAGATTGTGTTTAAAGTTCTGGTCCCACATAATATCGCGTCCGGCTAAAGCGGCTTCGTAGAGATAATAAGCCAACTCTTTTTGCTGAGGAGTAAGCTCTTCAAAGCCGGGTACACGGTAGCGAATAATTTTTAAATCGGCAAACTGTTCTGCTAAATACTTAAATTCCTCATTTTGCTTTTGATTTTCCGTACTTTCGGGTTTAGATGCCGCATCGGATTTTTTTTCGGCATTGTTGTTGCAAGCCCAAAAGGAAACACTTGTAACAAAAGCCAGTGCAAAGATTTTTAATTGTTTCATAGATGATAATTTTTTATTGAAGGGAGCAAATCTAACAAAAAGATAAAAAGAATATTGTTATTTTAGCCAAATCTGAAAAAATCACTAATGAATATGCAAAAAAGTAAAATTTTACTCGCCGGATTATTTCTTTTGCCCGGTATCATTTGGGCACAAAAAAACCGTAGAGACAAAGGAGAATTTGTAAAAGCCGAAAATCGGTTTTACAAAAAGATAGTGGAAAGTTTAGATAATGAACAAACAAATTCCAATGACCGTAAGGTCTTTAAGGTGAATGCAGAAAAAATTGCCGTCCCCGAATTTGAAGAGTTTACCACTGTGTGGTGCAATGCGCCTGTTTCACAAGGAAGAACGGGAACTTGCTGGAGCTTTGCCACTTCTTCATTTTTTGAAGCGGAGGTTTTTCGTTTAACTCAACAAAAAATTGACATCTCCGAAATGTACACGGTGTATTGGGAGTATGTAGAAAAAGCCACCGAGTTTGTGAGAACCAGAGGAAAATCTTTCTTTGGCGAAGGTTCGGAAACCAATGCATTGTTGCGCATTATGAAAAAATACGGAGCAGTGCCTTACGAAGCCTATCCGGGCAAAAATCCCGATTTGCCTTTTTATGACCATCAACAAATGTATAACGAAATGAAGCAATACTTGGAATCCGTGAAAGCTACAAACGCCTGGAACTTGGAACAAGTAATCGGGAATATTAGGGCGATATTGGATTACTATATGGGGAAACCACCCGTAACGGTTCCCGGACCGAAGGGTAAGCCGCTTACACCACAACAGTATTTGAAAATGATTTTACAAATAAATCCCGACGAGTATATGACTTTTATGTCATTGCTTGAAGCGCCTTTCTATAGCAAAGCCGTGTATAATGTGCCCGATAATTGGTGGAAAAGCGATGATTATATCAATGTGCCTTTGGCAGATTTTATGGAGATTATTAAATATGGCGTAAAGAAAGGATACAGCTTTGCTTTGGGCGGAGATGTGAGCGAAAGCGGATATTTACCTGAAAAAGATATTGCCATCGTACCCACTTATGATATTCCCTCGGAATATATAGATGATTATGCTCGTCAATTTAGATTTTCTAACGGAACTACTACCGATGACCATGCCGTACACTTAATAGGATATAAAGAAAATAAAGACGGATATTGGTTTTTGATTAAAGACTCGGGAAGCGGAGCCAGAAACGGAAAATTGGAAGGGTACTATCGTTATCATGAAGATTATGTAAAATTAAAAATGATGACTTTTACGGTGCACCGCGATGCACTTCCGCCGTCAATTAAAGAAAAGATGAACCCTAAAACCAAATAACTATGAAAAAAACAATATTGCTTTTTGTGTTTACTGTATTTGCATTGTTGGCATACAGTCAGGCAGCAGACCCTGAAAAACTGTTAAAGATAAGTGATAACAAAGCTAAACTCGATGCTTATTTTAAAGAATTAAAATGGAAAGATATGGGACCTCAAACCAGTGAAGAGGACAGCGTGTATTATCTCTATCGTAGAAAAAGCTATGGTGGAGGATATGTATATTTTGCCATTTTCCCGGGAAAGTTTATTCACTATCAAAAGTTTCATAAAGATAAAAAACCGTATTCGTTCATTATGGGTTATGAAGACTTCTTGTTTACGCCGGAAGGTGAAACG
>CAZLMS010000002.1:0-15329 GCA_964560645.1 uncultured Flavobacteriales bacterium
ATTTGTCAGTTCTTTTGAATATTTCTTCCAATATATTTTTTTCTATGCTGTCTAATTTTTTTCCTCTGCGTTGCATTACCAAGTCGGCTGTTTCACAAGCTTTTTCAAATCCATAGGTAGTAAACCCTTGCGGACCGCCCCAAGTAAAAGAGGGAATAAAATTTCGAGGAAATCCGGCACCGAAAATATTGGCTGAAACACCTACGACAGTGCCAGTATTAAACATTGTGTTAATTCCGCATTTAGAATGGTCGCCCATAATCAGTCCGCAAAATTGGAGTCCGGTTTTTACAAATCTTTCTTCTTTGTAATTCCAAAGTCCCACTTGCGCATAATTGTTTTTAAGGTTTGAATTATTGCTGTCTGCTCCAATGTTACACCATTCTCCCAACACCGAATTTCCTAAAAATCCGTCGTGGGCTTTGTTAGAATAACCGAAAATTACGGAATTATTGACCTCTCCTCCCACCTTGCAGTGCGGACCAATGGTTGTTGCTCCATATATTTTTGCTCCCATCTTCAGTGTTGCGTTATCACACAAAGCAAACGGTCCCCGTATTAAACTCCCTTCCATTATTTCCGCATTTTTGCCTATATACACAGGTCCCTCGGAAGAATTGATAATAGCACCGTTTATTTTGGCCCCTTCTTCGATAAAAAGATTATTTCCTATATGCGTATTGGTGGAATTCAGCTGTGCAGAGGTTTTACCTTCGGTTAGCAGTTGAAAATCTTGTTCTATGGCGTAATGATTCAATGTAAAGATATCCCATACGTTCCTGATATATTTATTATCGTACTCAGACCTTTGGCGGGATAAGTCCAATTTGCTTATTTTCATTTTTTTATTCAAAAAATCTTGTAATTGTGCGGAAGACAACTTAACGGCTATTATTATTTCGTCACTGTCATACAATTTGGTGCTTTTGTCTAACCGGGAAATTTCTTCCGCCAACTCACCTGTGGGAAAAAAACGGGCGTTGATTAAAAAGTTCCGCTCTTCGATTTTTAGAGGGAACTTTTCCTGCAAATAATCTTCCGTCAAATAACTTATAGTAGCTTCCGGAAAGTATTTTTGCCATTTTTCTTTGAAAGTAAGTATTCCACACCGTATTTCGGCAATGGGACGGGTAAATGTAAGCGGCAAAAGATTCATACGGGCATCCGCTTCGTCAAATAATATTATGTTCATGGTGAAATGGTTTTGTGCAAAAATGCAAAAAATAAACGCTTACCGGCAACGGGGACAAATGCCTTCTGCTAAAACATTGATTTCATTGAGTAAATAACCGTCGGGCAAAGAAAATGTTTTTATTTCTACATCTTCCATGCATCGGGATATCCCACATTTTCGACACTTAAAATGCAAGTGATAATGATGGTGTTGTTCCGAATTACAATCGGGAGAACAAAGTGCATATTTAGTAGCCTCTTTATCGTCTAAAACTTTATGTATTAAGCCTTTTTCGAGAAAAACAGCCAATGTTCGGTAAATAGTTACCCTGTCAAATTTACCTTTAATTTGTTTTTCAATATCGGAATGAGAAATGGCATGTGAACTGTTTAAAAAAATTTGCAGTACGGCTTCTCTCACGGGAGTAGAACGAATATTTCTATCTGAAAGAAGATGTTTCATAATGCAAAGTTACAAAATATCAATGCCGGAAACTCCAAGGTTTTTTGTAAGAAAATAAAAAGCTGCCTTTCCTCGGCAGCTTTTCCAAACAGATTAAAAAATGAGAAGAATTATTGTTCCTGCGGCGCTCCTCCTACATATTGCGCATCTCCAAAAGCCAACAAAGGCCAGAAAATAATACCTAAAAATAAAAGTCCTAACGTAAACCCGATTCCTTTCCCAAAGTTCTTAGCCACGTTGTAAATTACAACAATCCCCACAATTGCGTTTACCACGGGAATAAGCAACAAAATATCCACCACCAAGGCTTCCCTGCTACTTTGAGCAAAACAATAATGTTGTAGATAGGCACAATGGCTGCCCATCCCGGCTGCCCGGCTTTTTGAAAAATTTTCCAATAGGAAGCTATCATCAAAATAGCTACACCGAAAAGGATTACCAGTTGCAATACCGGTACTTGCTGTGTTGTTTCCATAATTTAAAATTTTTAAGTTAAACAATAGCACAAACATATATACAATTTATTAAAAATCAAAATTTTATGATTTTTTATCTCTTTTAATTTTTCGGGAATCAAAAAACTCCCTGTTTTATTCAGATTCATTGAATAATTTTATCCTTGTAAAATTTGCAATATTTTCAAACTTCTTACTAATTTTTCTAAACTTGCATAAAGTCGAGAAGAATATTTTACCTGATGAAAAAAGCCGGATTTCTTTTATTTTTTGTTGTAATTATTTTGTGGGGCTGTGAAAAAAAAGATGGACCTTGGCCTCATACTAAAAACTCTTCCTCTGACCAAACCGCCGATTCTCTTATTTCTACCGCTTCAGAAAAGTCTTTTTTAATTATCTCAAACGAAGGTAATTTCGGCTGGGGGAATGCCTCTCTTTCTATTTATTATCCTGATGAAAAAAAGGTTTTAAACAATGTGTTTCAATCGGTAAACCACTACAACTTAGGAGATGTTTTTCAGTCTGCGTATGTCTTTGACCAATGGATATTTTTAATGATAGACAACTCTCACAAAATAGAGGTTATAGAAAAAGAAACATTTAAAAAAGTAAAAACCATTAGTAACAATGTCTTTTCGCCGCGGTATTTTTTGCCTGTAAGTCCCGATAAAGCTTATGTTACTTCCATTTGGGGAAAAAGAATTCATGTGCTGAATCTTAACTCTTTAGAGGTTTCACATACCGTTTACTACTATCAACCTACCGAAAAAATGCTGCCCTACGGAGATAAGGTGTTGGTTTCGTGTCCTCAAAGTAATAAAATCCTCATTATAGACAGCCAAACCGATAAAATTATCGATAGTTTGGAAACTGCCGAATTTCCTAATTCCATGGTAACAGATGTCAATCAAAATTTATGGGTAGCCTGCTCAGGCAATTCAAACGGAAGCGGTTGGCTGCAAAAATTCAATCTTCTGTCAAACCAAAAAGTTGCCGAGTTTGCATTTCCGTCCAATCAAAAACCTCAGCATCTTCAAACAGATGCTACCCGAAATTATTTGCTCTACTTCAACAACGGCAACATTTATCAAATGCACATATCCGACAATGATTTGCCAACCGTTCCCGTATTGCAAACAACAAATATGAATGTCTATAACTTTAGTATTGATGTTCAAAACAATGAATATTACATAACCGATGCTAAAGATTATATTCAACCCGGAGATGTTTACCGCGTTGACCAAAACTTTCAATTTACCGATACTTTTCAAGTAGGAATTATTCCGGGAAATATTACTTTTAAATACTGAAATCATGAAAAAAGAATTTGTTATCACAGGAGCAGAAAACAGACCTGTTACTCTTGACATCAACATAATAGAAGAAAAAGAAAAAACACCTTTAATTATTTTTGCACACGGATTTAAAGGTTTTAAAGATTGGGGGCATTTTAATTTAATGTCGGATTTCTTCGCGCAACAGGGTTTTTGTTTTGTAAAGTTCAATTTTTCTCACAATGGCACCACTCCTCAATCTCTTACCGATTTTGCCGATTTAAAAGCTTTCGGAAATAATAATTTCACAAAGGAATTATTTGATTTGCAAAAAGTAACGGACTGGTGTTTAAGCTCCGACAATCCTTTTTCAGGAAGCATTGACTACAGTCGTGTTTATTTGATGGGACACAGTCGCGGGGGAGGCATTGTTATTCTCCACTCCGCAAAAGACCAAAGAATAAAAAAGCTGGTTACTTTGGCATCGGTTTCGGATTTTGAATCCCGTCTTCGTCAATATCATCCCGAAGAGTGGAAAACTACAGGCGTTCAATATATTTTTAACTCTCGTACACAACAACAAATGCCACTCTATTATCAATTTTACGAAGACTTTATGCTTCATAAAAAAGATTATGATATCCTGAAAAAAGCAGCAACCCTTAAAATTCCTTATTTGATTATTCACGGAACAAACGATGAAGCAGTAAATATATCTGAAGGAGATGCTTTGTTCGAGCATTGTCCTACTGCTTCTTATTTAAAGATAAGAGGGGCTAATCATGTGTTTGGCGCAAAACATCCGTATCCCGGGAAAGAATTACCCTCAGACGCCAAATTTGCATTGGAATCGGCTTTGAGCTTTTTTAAAAACTGATTTTTTAGAATCTGTTTTTAACCCTTCAATTGTTACCTTTGTGTTTTATTCTTTGTCATGAAATTTCCCAAGCAGTTTTTTGCAAATGTTTTATTAGCTTATTTATTTTGGCTTTTGGTATTTTACACCGGAAAACTTATTTTTATTTTCTCCACCTTAATTTTTGTGACAAAAGTTTCCGTAACCGATATATTTCAAATACTTTATCACGGTTTTTGGCTCGACCTTTCCACGGCAGGATATTTTGTAGCGCTTAACACAATCTTTCTTTTTTTGTTTAACATTTCCAAAAAACGATTTTTTATACAAATTCATCATATTGTTAATATTCTGCTGCTTGCGGCATACTTCCTTGTTGTCACTGCAGAGCCGGTAATATACAGAGAGTGGCAAACCAAAATAAATTACAAAGCATTAACGTATTTAAAAAATCCTTCGGAAATTTTTCTTACAGCCGACACTGCTTATATATTTTTTGGACTGATAATTACAGGAGTGTTAACGTGGTTGTTTCACAACTTGTCTAAAAAGCTTGTTATTACACAAACAAAAGAGCCGTTTTTCGCTTCTTTTCTGCTTTTTATATTCATCAGCGGATTGAATATTCTTGTGATTAGAGGCGGAGTAAAAGCAATTCCTATTAATTTGAGTGATGCACATTTTTCCAACGATTTTTCCAAAAATGATGCCGCCGTAAACTCTGTATGGAATCTAATTCATAGCATTGTGCAAAACAACAAATACCTCGATAAAAACCCTTATCAATTTATGCCACTTTCCGAAGCTAAAGATATTGTAAAAAAACTCCATTCCACGGAAAAAGACACTACCATAACCGTTATCTCCCGCAAAACAAATAAACCCAATGTGGTTTTAATTATACTGGAAAGCTGGACCGCCGATGCCGTAAAAGAATTAGGCGGTTACGACAACATTACGCCTAATTTCTCCAAATTATGCAAGGAAGGTTTACTTTTCACGCAGTGCTATGCATCCGGATTCCGCTCGGATATGGGAATGGCAGCCATTTTAAGCGGTTATCCTGCTCAACCCACTACCACCATCACCGAACAGCCTGAAAAAGTAAAAAAATTACCCGTAATCAGTCATGTGTTTAAAAACAAAGGATATAAAACGGCATTTATTTTTGGCGGACAACTCATTTACGGTAATATTAAAAGTTTAATCTTACACGGACAATACGATAAAATAATTGAAGGTAAAGATTTTCCGGATACACTTCCCGCCAGTAAATTGGCTGTGCATGACGAGTTTGTTTTTCAACGAGCCATAGATGAAATTAACAAAGAAAAAGAGCCGTTTTTTTACACCATTTTTACGGCTTCGTCACATTCTCCGTATGATGTTCCCGTAAAACCGGAACTTCATTTTAAAAAAGAAAACGGTTATATGCAATCCGTATGGTATGCAGACTATTCTATCGGAAAATTTATGGCAAAAGCCAAAAAACAAAGTTGGTTTAATCATACGCTTTTTATTTTCATTGCCGACCACTCTCATCCTTCACCGAGGCAATGGGAGTATCATTCCAAAGAAAATAAACACATTCCTTTACTATGGTATGGCAACCTGCTTTCCGACTCTATTCGGGGAAAAACATATAATAATATTGTTTCTCAAGTAGATTTAGCTGCGTCTTTGTTTTCTCAGCTCGAATTTCCTTCTTCACAATTTAATTGGAGCAAAAATATATGGAATCCGCACACTAAAAATTTTGCATATTACATTTGCGGCGACGGCTTCGGCTGGGTGTGCCCTTACGGTGATTACAGCTACCGTTATGATTTAAAAAGATTTATCCACCAAAACTTTGAAAACGACAGTTTAAAAGAAATTGCCATTAAAGAAGGGGAGGCTTATTTACAAGTTTTATTCGAAGACTATTTATCAAAGTAGTCTTACATCTTGAAAATTACTTACTTTGCGAAAATGTCCGGTAAGAAAAAAATTATCATCGTAGGTCCCGCCTATCCGTTGCGGGGAGGGATTGCTAATTTTAACGAATCTCTTGCCAACAGCTTACAAAAACAAAATTTTGAAACGGAAATCGTATCCTTCACACTTCAATATCCTTCTTTGTTGTTTCCGGGAAAAAATCAAAAAGATTATCGGTCTAAACCACCCTATCCTTTAAAAATCACTCCTAAAATCAATTCGATAAATCCATTCAGTTGGTTTCATACGGCTAATTATATCATCCGCCAAAAACCGGCATTAGTAATTTTCCGTTATTGGATTCCTTTTATGGCACCGTGTTTAGGGACTATCGGCCGGCGGCTGAAAGCCGCCGGCCTCCAAACCGTCGTTATTACCGACAATCTTATTCCTCACGAACATCGTCCCGGAGACAAAATACTTAACCGTTATTTTTTAAATTCTTTTCAAAAATTTGTAACCTTGTCCAAAAGTGTAGCCCGGGATATTTTAAAAGAAAAGCCTTCTGCTCAAGTAGTCACTTCGCCTCATCCCATTTACGATATTTTCGGAGAAAAAGTTCCTAAAAACGAAGCCCGGAAATTACTTCAACTATCCGAAAATGAAAAAGTTATTTTGTTTTTTGGCTTTGTAAGAAAATATAAAGGGCTGCACCTGTTACTTGAAGCCCTTGCCAAAGAAGAATTGAAACCCTTAAACCTTAAACTTATTGTAGCAGGAGAGTTTTATGACAACAAAGATGAATATCTGCATCTTGTCAATCAACTGAATATTAAAAATCAAGTAATTTTTAAAGATGAATTTATTCCTTCTGAAGACGTGAAAAAATATTTTTCGGCTGCCGATATTGTGGTGCAACCATATTTGTCTGCCACTCAAAGCGGCGTTACCCAAATTGCTTACCATTTTGAAACACCTATGCTTGTTACAAATGTAGGCGGCTTAAGCGAAATTGTAGAACATCAAAAAACAGGATATGTAGTGCAACCCGACCCCAAGGAAATCGCCTTTGCACTCAAACATTTTTTTGAAAACCGGCGTTATGAAGAAATATCATCCCACGTAAAAAACAAAAAACATCAATTCAGTTGGGAGCATTTTACCAAGCAGCTGTTAAAATTGGCTTCCGGTTTGCAATAACTCCGCTAAAATTAACGTATATTTGTATAATATGAAGTGGCTTGTTTCATGTATATTTTTAATCTGTGTATTGCCCGGGAAAGCCCAGTATGATACTTCTACCGTAAACTTTACGGACAAAAACGGGTTACGTCAAGGGTATTGGGTAAAAAAATATCCCGACGGCAAAAAATACATTGAAGGAACTTTTAAAGACGGAAAACGGACCGGTATATTCCGGCAATACCACGAAAACGGCGTTTTAGCTGCCCGTCTGATTTACTCGCTTAATCACGATACGGTTAAAGCCGAGTTTTTTCACGAAAACGGCAACATTATGTCGAAAGGAATTTATATCGGAGAACAAAAACGCTACGGAGAATGGAATTACTACGACCGTAAAGGGATTTTAAGCTCCAAAGAATTTTTCAATACAGAAGGTAAAAAAGACAGTATCGAATATGTGTATTATTTAGATGGCTCCATCGCCAAGGTAACCCATTACAAAAACGGTTTTAAAACAGGCGAAGTAAAAGAATACTTTCAAGACGGAACGTTGAAATTTGAAGGTACTTATATAGACAATAACCTGAACGGAATAGTAAAATTCTACTATCCCGACGGAAAACTCAAGCAAATCGGCGCATATCAAGATGCTGTTCGACATGGCACATGGACATACTACAACAGAGACGGGAAAGTAGCCGCCAAAGAAAAATATGAGTTAGGAAAACTTTTAACGCGCGAAATATATGACAAAAATGTCGATAAGCTTATTAACGAACCTTCGGGAAAAGACTCTCTGGAAGTAATAGATATTGACGAACTACCCGAAAAAGATGAGTAAACACGGAAAAATATTAGTGGCTATGAGCGGCGGCATAGACAGCACCGTTGCCGCCATGATGCTTCATGATGAAGGTTATGAGGTTGTCGGAATTACCATGAAAACATGGGACTATGAATCTTCGGGAGTGGTAAACGGCAAAGAAACCGGATGCTGCAGCCTCGATTCTCTCAACGATGCCAGAATGATGGCTGTAGAACGCGGATTTCCCCATCTGATATTAGATATTCGAGATGAATTTAACAGTTTTATTGTCAGCAACTTCGTAGATGAATATATGGCAGGCAGAACACCTAACCCTTGTGTGTTGTGTAACACTCATATTAAATGGGATGCTTTATTGAAAAGAGCCGACATGTTGGATTGCGAATACATTGCCACCGGTCATTATGCACAATTGCGAAACGAAAATAACAGATGGATAATTTCCAAAGGAAAAGACGAACACAAAGACCAATCTTATGTGCTTTGGGGCTTAAGTCAAAAAAGTTTACAACGTACTAAATTTCCTCTTGGTCAATATACCAAACAAGAAATCAGGAAAATAGCTCTCGAAAACGGCTTAACCGAGCTTGTTCAAAAAAGTGAAAGCTACGAAATTTGTTTTGTGCCCGATAATGATTACCGCGCTTTTCTGAAAAGAAAAGTTAAAAACCTCCGGGAACTGGAAGGCGGAAACTTTATAGACAAAAACGGAAAAATATTGGGTAAACATAAAGGTTATCCCTTTTACACCATCGGGCAGCGAAAAGGACTTGGAATTGCCTTGGGAGAGCCTGCATACGTAATTGCCATTAACCCGAAAGAAAACACCGTTACTCTGGGAAAAAAAGAAGATTTAGCCCGTCAAAAAATGTATGTAAAAAATCCTAACATTATTAAATACGAAACACTCCCTGAAAACATCGAAGCCCTTACCAAAATACGCTATAAAGACAAAGGCACAATGGCAGAATTGAAAATGATTGATGAAAACTTTCTGGAAGTGAATTTTATGAGCAACGTTTACGGAGTAGCTCCGGGACAATCTGCTGTTTTCTATGAAGATAGCGACTTAATCGGCGGAGGTTTTATTTGCCGGGAAGACGAAGTTACATCTCATAACACAACGCCTCAAAACTCAGAATATATCAATTCATGAAAAAATGGTGGTATATCATTATTGCCGTAACGGCTTTTTTCAGCTGTAAAAAAGACAACAACATATCTCCCGTTAATTTTTATTACGATTATTTTCCTGTTCAAACAGGGTTTTGGCGAATTTACGAAGTGGACTCCATTGTACATGACGAAAACGATGATTTTACCGGCAAAATAGACACTTTCCATTATCAAATAAAAGAAGTAATTGCCGAAAAATTTATTGACCTTTCCGGTGATACTGCCTACCGTCTGGAACGATTCATAAGAAACAACCCTTCAGACAAATGGAAAATAAAAGACGTTTGGTATTTTAACTTCTATCCGTCTAAAATAGAAATGGTAGAAGAAAATTTGCGGTTGATAAAAATGATTTTTCCGGTAAAAGAAAATGCTACTTGGGACGGTAATGCTTCTAACGCTAATCCCGAACAAATTTATGAATATCAAAACACCCATGAACCTTATGTAACAGATAACTTTACTTTTGATTCTACCGCTACGGTGTTAATTGAAGATTACGAAAACCTTATTGAAAAACAACTTTCTAAAGAAGTTTATGCAAAAAATATCGGACTTATCCACAAGTCTGTAATAAATATAGATTATCAAGCCGAAGGCGGTTTGGAATATTATTTAAACATTTCTGATTGGAGCAAATAACAAACAAATCAAGCTCCTGCAAATGCCACCCGGATATTATTATTTCAACAAAATAATTTCTCCGATTCGATGACGGTATTTATTGCCCGAACAATGTGTTTTGTAATCCAGTTTATAAATGTAATTTCCATCGGGAGCTATTTTTCCCTGAAACCTTCCATCCCAGCCTATAGAAGGATTATCGGTACTAAAGATTTCTTGCCCCCACCGGTTGAAAATACTCAAATGATATTCCGTCACTTGATTTACAACGGGTTTAAAAACCTCATTTAATCCGTCATCATTGGGAGTAAAGGAATTGGGAATCCATACGGTTTCGTAAAAAGAACTGTCCACTGTATAAATAGTATCGTAATTCCAGCACCCGAACTCATCGAGATATTTGAACGGATAAATTCCTGCAGTGTCGGCTATAAACCGATTGCTTATGGTACCGTCGGGCCAAATAAATTGATACTTATCGTTTTCAATTATAATTTCGTTTTCTTTTCCTTCGCATATTTGCTTGGTGTATGAGAATTTTTCGGGTTCCTGCATCGGAAAAACTTCAATAGTGTCATACGCCGTACAGATGGAATCTTGAATCATTACCCAGTATTTTCCGGGGTATTGTACCTTAAGCGATTGAATCGTATCTCCGGTAGACCATAGAATTTTATCGACTTCCGAAGGAGAATAATTAGTTGAAATTTCAAGAGAATCGTATTTGCACATATAATTTCCGCCTTCAATTTCCGGGCGAAGCAATATGCCGTTAAAAGTCACATAGGCTGCCGTATCATCCGAAAGATTACATTCGGGGTCGGTAACCTGCAAATGAAAATAATGCGTGGAATCGTCATTAAAACTTACGTTGATATTGGTGGTAATATAATTGGTGTTATCCACCGTCCAAAAGCTGGCTAAATTATTCCCTTGTGATGTATTGGTGGCTTTTACTTTGAAAGCACAAAAATCGGTTTGTTCTATTTCAAATGACGCTTCCACTTTATACGGATATTCGGGAAAATCAACTACATGTTTGGTAGTGTCGGTAAATCCGCAATCATTATCAATCACCAAAAGTACAATTTCATATTGCCCGGTATCCGAAAAAGTAAATTCAGGCTCGATATCTTGACTGGTTTGTCCGTTGGTTGTTTGCCATATAAAACTGATATTGCTCCCGGAACTTTGGTTTTCGGTATTGACAATCAGCTCATTACAAATAACAGTATCTTGAACATTAAATTTGGCATCAATAGGCAGCTCCAAATCATAAGAAAGCGTGGTTTGAATGGTATCGGTAATATGGCAAATCATTTCTTCCACCACAAAAGTTAAATTAAAAGTATCTTGATATGGAAGCGTAACATACAACACCGAATCTTGAAAAACATTACCGTCGCCAAAATCCCAATAACGCGTAAGATTTTCTCCCTGAGAAGTATCGACCAACATGACATTCACATTTCCGCAGCCCAAAGTAGCAGTAGTAAAAAATCCCGGAGTAAAAGGTTTAGTATATTGATATTGAATCATTTTGTAAGCTGTATCAGGCACGTTACAAACGGTATCTTCGGCTATTAACGAAATTAAATAAAAACCATCGGATTGATAATAAGTAGAAGGATTTAGAGCCGTAGAAGTAGAACCGTTACCAAAATTCCAATAGTAAGACAACCCTTCTCCCGAAGATAAATTTGTGAAGTTTACGGCTAAGCTGTCGCAAATCATGGTGTCGGTATAAACAAAATCAGCTTTTACTTCGGGGCGTTTAAAAACCGTTACCGGCACATAAGCAGTATCACGTAAATTGCAAGATAGCGTATCTTCTGCATAAAGCGTAACCATAAAAGTTCCCGTATCACCATAATAATGAGTCGGTTCTTGAGCTTCAATCCACGGGCTTCCGTCTCCGAAATCCCATGTAAAATGCGTTGCCGATTGGCTTAAGCTGAGGTTTACAAAATTCACTTCGAAAGGCACACAACCTAAGAGCGGTTTCAAATAATCAAAGTCTGCCACAAGTAAAGGCAAGTTAAAGTCTATCTTAAAAACCGCATTGTTACACCCTCCCGGAGCATTGTTGGTAGCCGAATGAGCATTAGGCGTAGTAGGAAAATCGCTTTTTCCGCCGCAACCCGCACATACCGATTGATATATTTTTCCTTTTTTATCAAACCGGCTGGTGCCGCCGTCCACATGTTCGGCACTTTGCGGACCTCCGTAAAACGAACCGTAAACCATTGCCGAAGCATCATCTTCCAAAACCATAAGATAAAAATCGCTCCCGTCAGTGGTGGATTGAATGGCATCGGGTGTTACCGGAAGCCCGATAGTATATCCTGCATTATTATTTAAGAAAGAAAGATTATTTACGGCACCGCCCCACCCCGATAAATATACTTTGTTGCATAAATCTACCATAAAAGCCGTAGGAGAAATATCCGGCGCTCCCGACCCTGTTCCGAAAACAGTTGACCAAATAACGGAATCCAAATCAGGAGCAAATTTCATAACCAATTGCCCGCTGTTAGGCACGCTATATGCTGCATTGATAATAAAAGTAGAATCAGGCGCTTCCGTTTGCCCGTACACGTTTACGTTAAAAGCCCTGTCCACTTTTACGAAATAGAGCTGGTCATATTCCGGAGAGCCCACATAAGTGGCATTCAACAAAGTTTGCCCGTCGGATGTCAAATGAACAATAACCCCGTCGGCTCTTCCTCCCGAAAAAGTGTCGGTTACGGCATTCATAACGGGAAAAGAATCGGAAGCCGTTCCGCCGGCTAAATATACATTGTGCAGTTCGTCAAAGTCTATAGAATAAAAAGCATCTACGTTTTCACCGCCCAAATAGGTACTCCACAATACAGATGATAAATCATTAGTCATTTTTACCACACAACCGTCTTGAGTGCCTCGTAAAGTGTCTTGTATGGCATTAACCACAGGAAAAGTCTTAGACTTTGTACATGATGCTATATATACATCACCGTTTTTATCTAATAGTATTTCTCCTCGAACCTCATCGGCATAATTGTATTTAGTATTGGCATTTTTGTTAAGTCCGTCCAAATCTTCTCCTCCGATAAAAGTAGAAGCCGCCAAAGTAGTACCGTCGAGGGAAATTTTAGAGACGAATATATCACAGCCGTTGTCGTATAAAATTCCCAAACCGTTTAAACCTACCGTCGGACCGCCGGCAAAAGAGGTGTCAAAAGCATTTTGTGTAACGGGAAAGTCAGCAGAACCCGTTGTTCCCATCACATACAAATAATTATTATCCGTAATCAGACTATGAGGCATTTCGCTTAAACTTCCGCCCAAATAACTCGACCAAACCATGAAAGAACCTGTTGTGTCGTATTTGGTAAGCGCCACATCAACTGTTCCCCCGCCGTATGTAGTTTGAAAAGCTCCGGGAGTTACGGGATAATCTATAGAAGAGGAAAATGCCGTACTTCCCGAATAAAGAAATCCGAAATCGTCGAAAGTGGCGGTATAACCGAAATTATTAGCCGAAGAGCCGCTGTAGGTGGCAAACATTAAAGTGGGGTCTATAATTAAGGGCGTTTCTTTATCAACTTGATTTTTATCGATTTGAAAAGACAAAATATTGTCATTCAAATGAAAATGGCAGTCTATTATTTTTTTTACCCCTTCAACTTCCTGATAAGCAAATGGTTTAAGGTCGAGAATTTCATTTACGGAAGTGATGATTTTTAAATTTCCGTTCCGGTCAATAAAAAGTTTTTCCGCACCCTCTATTTTCAATTGAATATTATTGTAATCCAAGGGATTTCGGATAACAAAATCATATTTTAAAACGCCTTGGTGAGGATATAAATGATAATCTATACCGGGATAAAGGTTTCGGATATATACTTCTTGATAGGGGCGAATACCGGTTGCCCATTTTTCGGGGTCATTCCCCAAAAAATAATTAAATGTAGAAGGAAAAGGTTTATTTCCAATCGCAAAAGATTGAGAATTAGCATTTAAAAAATGCATTTTTAAGGCATGGCATTGCATAGGCTCGGGGCTTTCCGGCAACGGCAAATTGGCGTGGTATTTATTTAGCGGAGCGGGGTCGTAAAAAACATAGCTTATTTCGTTTTTGGCTATAAATAAAACGCCGCTTTCCACTTCACATCTGAAAGCAACTTTTTCGTGAAACTGTCCTTTGTTCGGAACAAAATAATAATGACTGTCAATGTGTTTTTCATGTGCCGACAAATGGCAATAAAGAAACAACGGTAACCACCATATTTTTTTTACCGCATTGAAAATCAAGAGAATATTTTTTAACAAAATTACGAAAAAAATTTCTGAAGGTTGGTTGTATTACATTAGCGGTTTGTGAAAGGAAAGGCTATGTTATAAAAACAAAAAAGCAACCCTTTAAAGGGTTGCTTTTAAGATGATTTTTGTGTATCGTATATTATTTTAATTGAATGGTTTTTTGTTTTTTTCCGATAGTTACAACGGCTTCGTTATCGCATTGGTCGTTTCCGTAATCAATAGTGCGTTTTTTTAAGCCGTCGGGTTGAGCTTCTATCACACCTTGCGTAATTTCAGGTACATAGTTACACCAGCGAATATGTAAAGGAGTGGTGATATTTACCGTAAAATCTATTCCGTCGCGGTTGGTACCTTCTCCGTTTCCTGTAATTTCCCAAACATCATCGAAAATTCCGCTCAATCCTACCCATGTCCATGTAGAATCGCTGTTAAGTTTCCACAGCCAAGTATCTTCTCCTTCAATCCATTCTCTTTGCCTGTTTGATGACCATGTTATGGTTTTTCCGTCGGGAGTGGTAATGGTAGCTTGTTCGGTAATGGTGTGATAAGTGTGTCCTGCAGAATTTTTTCCTTGATTGGTGACAGTTTTGGTAGCATCAACCAAATAATCATCTACGGAATAATTTTCAGTGGTAATGGTAATAGAATTGCCGGCTATTTTAAAGCGTCCGGTATAGGTTGCTTTAATTTTTCCTTTGCGGGTTTTTCCGTCTTTACCTACACACCCCGAAGTTCCGAAATCTACGGTTAATGTTTTTGGAAAAGTGTCTAACGGCAGTTGTTTTTCTGCAGGCGAAAGTGTAATGGTTACACATCCGGTATCGTTAGCAAAAGAATATGCCAAAGGTGTCCATTTGTTAGTAGTAGAAGATTCATTTAAATCTTTAGAATCTCCGGCTTCGTTGGTAACATTAAATACATCATCCATTACTTCTTCGGCTTTAGAGATATCTTCCGAAGTGGTTGTTTCGCGGTTCATTTTAGCTTTTTTACAGCTGTTAAATCCGACAGCCATAAAAGCCAAAGCAGAAATCGTTAAAGTTATTTTTTTCATGACTAATAGGTTTTAAAG
>CAZLMS010000002.1:15339-25040 GCA_964560645.1 uncultured Flavobacteriales bacterium
AGTTGGGAGTAGTGATTGTTAAACAAAATTAAGATATTTAGTAAATAGACAAATGCAACCTCAAAAAGTTTAATTGGAGAATAAAAAAATTCCGATACGCCTCTAAACAATAATTCCTATGACTTTTTTCAATCCTTAAATAAAAAAGCCCCAAAAAAGGGGCTTTATCATTAGGTATTTACGTTTCGGTATTCTTTTATTTGTCGGCAGATGCCGTATAAGTTCTTTTCTCTTTAATCCTGGTAGCTTTACCTTGTCTGTTTCGTAAATAGAAAATTCTTGCTCTTCGAACCTTACCTCTTTTATTAACTTCTATTTTTTGAATAAAAGGAGAAGAAATCGGAAAAATTCTTTCCACCCCTATTCCACCGCTTACTTTTCGGATAGTAAATGTTTCGGAAGGTCCTTGCCCTCTTCTTTGAATCACAGTTCCTCTAAAAAACTGTGTTCTTTCTTTATTACCTTCTTTAATGGTATAGTAAACCGTAATAGTGTCTCCCGCACCAAACTCGGGAAACTCTTGAACCGGAACTAAATCTCTTTGAACTTCTTTTACTTGAGGCTTCATGACTTTATGTTTCTATATTAGAGCGTGCAATATTACAACTTTTTTTGATAGCCCCGGTAGCTGACAGAAGATTTTTTATCTGGACAAGATGCTTTAGATAATGATGCTGACATAACAAAAAATATTTTCGCCAAGCCCCCCGCACCCATAAAGCAACCAAACTTGTAAGCAATAGCGAAAGTATTTAGAAATGTCTATTTTCCATAAACCAAAGGACTGCTAGACGGCAAAATACCTCTTTTAATTTTTTTAACGAAAACCCTACTTTAATAATTATTAAATTCGCCCTGCAAAAATGCATTATGGATTTTTCTAAAAAAATTACGGGTGAAGGGCTTACATACGATGACGTTTTGCTCATTCCCGCCTATTCCGAAGTGCTTCCTCGAGAAGTAAGTCTAAAAACAAAATTCTCAAGAAACATCGAAATCAATATACCTATCGTATCTGCCGCCATGGATACGGTAACCGAATCGCAATTGGCTATTGCCTTGGCTCGAGAGGGAGGTATAGGTGTGATACACAAAAATATGAGTATTGAACGCCAAGCTCAGGAAGTGCGTAAAGTTAAACGTTCCGAAAGTGGAATGATTTTAGACCCCGTAACCATTTCTCCCAATGCTACCGTGGGTGATGCTTTGCAAATGATGAAAGAACATTCCATCGGTGGTATTCCCGTAACAGACGACTCTCAAAAATTGGTTGGCATTGTTACTAATCGGGATTTGCGATTTGAAAAAAATATGCAACGCAAAATTTCCGAAGTAATGACTTCGGAAAACCTTATTACCACCAATGAATCAACCGACCTGAACACCGCCGAAGAAATTTTGCAAAAACATAAAATCGAAAAATTACCGGTAGTTGACAAAAACTACAAGCTGGTAGGACTTATTACATTTAAAGATATTGTAAAATTAAAAATAAGCCCCAATGCCAGCAAAGACCGGTACGGACGGTTGCGTGTAGCTGCTGCGGTAGGCGTAACCTTTGATGCCATAGACCGAATAAGTGAATTGGTAAAAGCCGGAGCAGACGCTATAGTAATAGATACTGCACACGGACACTCCAAAGGTGTAGTTGCCGTTTTAAAAGAAGCCAAGAAAAAATTCTCGGAAATAGACATTGTAGTAGGAAACATTGCCACTGCCGAAGCTGCAAAATTTCTTTACGATGCAGGAGCCGACGCTATTAAAGTAGGTATCGGTCCGGGTTCTATTTGTACCACACGGGTAGTTGCCGGTGTCGGAGTGCCTCAACTTTCCGCAGTAATGAATGTAGCAGAATTTTTAAAAGACAAAGATGTTACTTTGATTGCCGACGGAGGTATCCGTTTTACGGGAGACATTGTAAAAGCCATCGCAGGCGGTGCCGACTCGGTAATGTTGGGGTCTCTGTTTGCAGGCGTAGAAGAATCTCCCGGAGAAACCATCATATACGAAGGGCGGAAATTTAAAACTTATCGAGGTATGGGGTCTATAGAAGCCATGCAAAAAGGTTCAAAAGACCGTTATTTTCAAGATGTGGAAGACGATATTAAAAAATTAGTGCCTGAAGGGATTTCCGGACGCGTGCCGTACAAAGGTTTCTTGTCCGAAGTGGTTTATCAAATGATAGGAGGACTTCGTGCCGGTATGGGATATTGCGGAGCAAAAGACATTCAAGCATTGAAAAAAGCCCAATTTGTAAGAATTACTCACGCTGGAATTGTAGAAAGCCATCCGCATGATGTAGTAATTACACGTGAAGCCCCAAACTACTCCCGTTAAAAAAATCAAAGCCATGAAAAGAAAAAACATTATAGCTCTTATTATCGCATCCGTATTATGGATGCCCAATGTATGGAGCCAAAATTCAAACGATAAATTGCTTTTAACCATTGACAATGACTCCATTTACTTATCTGAATTTTTATATATCTACAAAAAAAACAACCCCAACCCTTCCTATGCTTTTGAAGATTTAAAAGAATATCTTGAGCTTTTTACGAATTACAAACTCATCGTAAAAGAAGCCAAAGACTTGGGAAGAGACACTTTGCCAGCATTTGTCAATGAATTTACCGGCTACCGAAAACAACTTGCACGTCCTTATCTTTCCGATAACGAAGTAACCGAAAAACTCATAAATGAAGCATACGAACGAATGCAAACCGACGTGAAAGCCCGGCACATACTGGTAAGATTTCCAAACAATAACCCCTCTCCTTTCGACACGTTGAAAGCATATAAACAAATCCAAGCATACCAAAAACGAATAGCAAAAGAAGGCTTCGACAAAATATTTAAGGAAATATCCGACAAAAAATCAAAAGAAGTTCTCGCGGAAGATTTAGGGTATTTTACCGCTTTCAGAATGGTATATCCGTTTGAAAGTGCAGCCTACAACACTCCGAAAGGAGAAACATCACCCATTGTAAGAACCCAATTCGGATATCATATTCTAAAAGTAGATGATAAACGTCCCGCCAAAGGAAGTATCCAAGTAGCTCACATTTTTGTGAAAAGCAAAGATTCCGATACTCCCGAGCAACAAAAAGCTGCCGAAGACAAAATTCAAAAAATATATAATGAACTGGAAAGCGGAAGTAATTTTGAAAAATTAGCCAAGCAATATTCCGAAGACAGGGGAAGCGCCCGGAAAGGCGGTGTACTCCCTTGGTTCACTACCGGACAAATGGTGCCGGAATTTGAAGAAACAGCTTTTTCCATAAAAGAAAACGGCCAATACTCCAAACCTTTCAAAACCATTTACGGGTGGCATATTGTAAAACGACTTGATTACAAACCTGTTCCTACTTATGAAGAAGCATTGCCTTATATCAAACAACAAATTCAAAAAGACAGCCGCTCACAAGTGTCTAAAAAAATGCTAATCGCCAAACTGAAAAAAGAATACAACTACACTCCCTACATGAAAAATGTAGACCGTTTAATTAAAATTATTGACGACAGTTTTTATGAAGGAAAATGGGATGCCTCTAAAGCAGCTAAATTCAACAAACCCGTCTTTTCATTGAAAGACGACAAATATGCACATCGAGAAGTGGTTTATACACAAAAAGATTTTGCCGATTTTCTTGAAAAGCAACAACGGCGCAAACACAAGCTCAAAGGAAAAGAACTTTTTTACAATCTTTTCGATGAATTTGTAAATCAAAAAATCATTGAATTTGAAGACAGTAATTTAGAATACAAATATCCCGAGTTTAAAGCATTACTCAGAGAATATGCCGACGGAATACTTCTTTTCGACTTGAAAGACAAAAACATATGGTCAAAAGCCGTAAGCGACACCGCCGGGTTGAAAGCATTTTACGAAGCTCATAAACAAAACTATCTATGGCCCGAAAGAGCAAAAGTATATATGATAAAATGCTCCAACGAAAAATACTGCACCAAAGCCGAAAAAATTGCCAAAAAAGCTTTAACCAAAAATAAAGACCTCCGCTCAGCTCTCGAAAAACTCAATAAAAAACAACCAAATGTGGAAATCATAGAAGCCGTTGTGGCAAAAGGAGAAGATAAAAACGTGGACAATATGGAATGGAAAAAAGGAAGCGTACAAAAAATAGACAACGAAAAAGTATTAGCCATTACGGATATTTTACCCCCTTCGCCCAAACCGCTGGACGAAATTAGAGGTTTAGTTATATCGGATTATCAAAAATATTTGGAAGACCAATGGATGGAAGAGCTTAAAAATAAACACCATGTTCAAATATTTGAAGACGCTTTAAAAAATGTACAACCTCGCTAATCGTGAAACACCTGTTTATTGTTCCCGCTTGTATAATTTTTCTTGCTTCATGCTCTTTCTTCCAACGGCAACAAGAAAGCCGTAAAGCTGTTGCCCGAGCATACGACGAATATTTGTATGCCGACGAAATAGCCAATCTTCTCCCTGAAAACCTTCCCCCTTCCGACAGTGCCGCTTTTGTATCTCAATACATAGAAAAATGGATTGCCGAAAAAGTATTAACCCGAAAAGCCCGTTTAAACATTCCCGAAAATCTGGAAAATGAAATAGAAAACCGCGTAAACGAATACCGCTCTAACCTGTATATTCACTACTATGAAACGGAACTTATCCGGCAAAAAATGGACACTGTTGTCGAAAATGCCGAAATTGTAGAATACTACGAAAAGTTCAAAGACAACTTTATACTGCACGACGATATTCTGCAACTGCTTTTTCTGAAAACCGCCGTTAATTCGCCTGAATTAAAAAACGTAGAAAATTGGTTTTCGGAAAAAAAACCGGAACATTACGAAAACATTAAAGAATATTGCTACAAATATGCCCTGAAATGCAACCTCGACACCACCCATTGGATAACCATATCCGAATTAAAAAAAGAAATCCCGCTGGACTCTGTTCCGGATTATCTGCAAAAAATTACCCGAAAACAACTTATACGGTATTCCGACAGCTTATTCGTTTACTTTTTGCAACCATACAATTACATACCCAAAAACCAAACCGCCCCGGTAGATTTTGTGAAAAACAAAATCACTACGTTAATCCTCAATCGAAGAAAACAATTATTTTTAGATAAAATGAAAACCAACATCATAGAAAATGCTAAAAACAAAAACGACGTTGAAATACTTAATTAACACCCTCTTTATTCTTGTAAGTTGCTCCATTACAACAGCCCAAACCAACTTGGTGGTAGATAAAATAATTGCACAAGTAGGCGACGAAATCATATTGAAATCCGACTTGGAAACCCAACTTGCCCAATATCAGCAAAGCGGATACACTATTGACGACGAAGCCCGTTGCATCATATTGGAAGAATTGCTGATTCAAAACCTGATGCTCGACCAAGCCAAACTCGACAGTATAGAAGTGTCTGAAGAACAAATTCAAGGCGAAATAGACCGGCGTTTGAGATATTTTATCGCTCAATTCGGTAGTCAGGAAGCTCTGGAAAAGTTTTACCACAAAAGCATTTTGGAAATCAAAGCAGAATTTCACGATTTGATTAAAAACCAATTACTTATACAACAAATGCAAAATAAAATATTGGGCGAAGTAAAGATAACTCCTGCCGAAGTTCGTAAGTATTTCAACAACATACCGAAAGACAGTTTACCATACATCAATGCCCAAGTAGAATTGGCTCAGATTGTGAAAAAACCCGTTATCAGCGAATCCGAAAAATCTGCCGTACGCGAAAAACTCAACGGTATTCGAAACAGAATTCTCAACGGAGAAGACTTCGGTACTTTAGCTTACCTTTATTCTGAAGACCCCGGCTCGGCAAAAAACAACGGCGAACTGGGTTTTTTACCCCGAACGGCACTGGTTAAAGAATTTGCCAAAGTAGCATTCTCTCTGAAAGAAGGCGAAGTGTCTGAAATCGTAGAAACCGAGTATGGTTTTCATATCATTCAGTTAATAGAAAAAAAAGGCGAAGAAGCCAACTTCCGCCATATTCTTCTTAAGCCCAAAGTAAATCCGTATGCTCTTTTAAAAGCCAAACAGCAATTAGACAGCATAAAACAACTGATAGAAACCTCCGACTCGCTTACTTTTGCCATGGCTGCCAAACGCTTTTCGGATGATAAAGAAACCAAAGGCAACGGAGGAAAAATTATTAACCCCAACACGGGAATGACCACTTTTGAAATGAGCGAATTAGGACAAATAGACCCTACTCTGACAAAAAAAAAAAAAAAAATGAAACCCGGAGAAATTACCGAACCTCTGTTATTTACCGACCCTCAAACAGGAGAAAGCGCTTATCGAATTGTTCAACTTATAAATTACATGCCGCCCCACACCGCCAACCTTCGAGATGATTATCAACGTTTGCAGGAAGCCGCTCTCAACGAAAAGAAAAACCGATTGCTGGAAAACTGGATAAAAAATAAAATAAAAAACACCTACGTTCGGATTGACAGTCAATATAAAAATTGTACTTTTAACGCCGATTGGTCACAAAAATTTGAAAACTGATTTATTATGAGCAGTGATGTACAAAAAGTAGAAAAATTCAATCAACAATATTCCGCACTTCAGAACGAAATTTCTAAAGTAATTGTCGGGCAGAAAGAAGTAATTGATGCCGTGTTAATGGCTATTTTCAGCAAAGGGCATTGTCTGTTGGTCGGTGTACCCGGTCTTGCCAAAACGTTATTGATAAAAACCATCTCCGACACATTGGGACTGTCTTTCAATCGAATACAATTTACTCCCGACTTAATGCCTTCAGACATTACCGGTTCGGAAATACTGGACGAAAACAGAACTTTTAAATTTGTGAAAGGCCCCATATTTGCTAATATTATTCTCGCCGACGAAATTAACCGTACGCCACCCAAAACTCAAGCCGCATTGCTCGAAGCCATGCAAGAAAAGTCCATTACCTCATCCGGGCACACTTTTAAGCTGGAAGAACCTTTTTTCGTATTAGCCACTCAAAACCCCATTGAGCAAGAAGGAACATATCCGCTTCCCGAAGCCCAACTCGACAGGTTTATGTTTAACATTTGGGTAGATTATCCTTCGTTTGAAGAAGAACTCAATATCGTTAAAAACACCACTTCCGACATTGCAGTAACCCTTCAAGAAATTATGTCGGCACAGGAAATTTTAGATTATCAACAACTGGTAAGAAAAATACCTGTTACCGACAATGTAATTGAATATGCCGTAAAACTCACTGCCAAAACCCGCCCCGGAGGCTCTTTTGCTCCCGAAATTGTACAAAAATATTTATCATGGGGAGCAGGACCTCGTGCCTCTCAAAACCTTATCATCGGAGCTAAAGCCCATGCTTTGACAAAAGGAAAATTCTCTCCCGATATTGAAGATGTTCAATCGGTTGCCACTTTAGTATTGCGACACAGAATAGTGCGAAACTACAAAGCCGAAGCGGAAAATGTTTCGGTAGAAAAAATTATAGAAGAATTGCTATAAACCTGCCTTTAGGTTTTCAATGCACTTTACGGCGCATTTTTCCCCGTCTATGGCTGCCGAAACAATACCTCCGGCATAACCCGCACCTTCGGCGCAAGGATATAAATTGGTTACCTGCACATGATGCAACTTCTCCTTGTCTCTCGGTATTTTTACGGGAGATGATGTTCTGGATTCCACCCCCACTAATACGGCATCTTCGGTTAAATACCCTTTCATTTTTTTATCAAATTCTACAAATGCTTTTTGTAAACGATGATAAAAATAAGGTGGCAACACTTCGCTAAGCAATGTGGATTTTAAACCGGGTTGATAAGAACAATCGGGCAAGGTAGCCGAAAGTTTGTTGTGCACAAAATCCGTGAGACGCTGTGCGGGGGCAGTTTGTGTTTTACCTCCTGCAACCCATGCGTTTTTTTCCAATAATTTTTGAAGTTTTAAACCTGCAAAAACTCCTTCTTTGTCAATTGGTAAATCTTCCAAATTAACCGCTACTACAATACCTGAATTGGCATATTTGGAATCTCTCTTGGAAGGAGACATTCCGTTCACCACTACTTCTTCTTGATTGGTAGCCGCAGGCACAATAAATCCGCCCGGACACATACAAAAAGAAAAAACTCCCCGATTCTCTATTTGAGCTCTTAAGCTGTATGATGCCGCCGGTAAATAATCCCCTCTTTCAGCTCTTTTGTATTGAATCCTGTCTATCAAATTTTGAGGATGTTCCACTCTTAATCCCATAGCAAAAGGCTTGGGTTCTATTAAAATGTTTTTTCGATGCAGCAATTCAAAAACATCTCTTGCCGAATGACCAGTAGCCAAAATCACATGTTCTACAGGTATTTTTTCTCCTCCCGAAGTATAGATATGAGTGATTTTGTTAAAATTCAAATCTAAGTCGGTTACTTTTGTGTTAAAATGAATCTCCCCTCCGCAGTTTAAAATGGTATTTCTTATAGCCTCAATCACTTTAGGTAACTTATTGGTGCCTATATGCGGATGAGAATCTACTAATATATCTTGTTTGGCTCCGTGATAAACCAATGTTTCCAAAATGCGACGCACATCGCCTCGTTTCTTTGAGCGAGTATAAAGTTTTCCGTCGGAATAGGTTCCTGCTCCGCCTTCGCCAAAACAATAATTTGACTCGGGATTGACTGTGTGTTTTTTGTTAATTGCCGCCAAATCCCTACGCCTCTCTCTGACATTTTTGCCGCGTTCAAAAACTACAGGTTTAAATCCTAATTCTATACATTGTAAAGCTGCAAAAAGCCCACCGGGACCTGCTCCTATAATATGAATATGTGGTGCATTTTGCACGTTTTTATAATCTCGCTCAATGGGTTGTATAAACGGTTGCTCGTTTACATAAACTATTAGCGTTAAATGCACTTTTACGCTTCTTCTTGCATCAATGGAACGTTTTTGCAAAACCACATTTAACTCATCTGACGGATTCAAATGCAAAAACTGCCTGAGGTATTGATGCAAGTTTTCTTGGTCCAAGGCAATTTCGGGCGGAAGGGAAAGTTTAACTTCTGTTTTCATAATAAAGTGGTTGCAAAAATACTGTATAAAGTTCGTATATTTGTTAAAGCAAAACAATATAAGTTATGTTTGGAAACTTTATGGACAAGCTCAACGAGATGAAGCAAAAAGCCGAAGAATCTAAAAAACGGTTAGACACTATATATGTGAAAGGCGAATCTCCCGACAAAAGCGTTACAGTAACCATGAACGGCAATCGAGTGGTAAAAAGCATCCATTTTTCGGACGACTTTTTCTCTAAAGACCAAGAAGAAATTGAAGACATGTTAGTTATTGCCGTAAATAAAGCTTTGGAAAATGCTGAAAAAGTATATGAAGCTGAGATGCAATCAGCAGCAAAAAACATTCTTCCCAACATGCCATTCTAAAATCCTTTGATAAATACAATTTTTAATATTACTTTTGTGGAAATTTGAAAAAAATGAGAAGACTGGAAGTTGATTATTCATTAGACAGTATGGCCGTAATGGTTAATATGGCTCGCTACAACTTTGTGAATCGCGTAATTAATAATCCTAATTTATCTGTTTTAGATTTTGGATGTGGTTCAGGTTACGGCACCCGCATATTAAAAGAAAAATTCAAAAATGTAACTTCTTTTGATATATATCCGGACAATTATCAACCTGATAATATTGATGTGATACAAGAC
>CAZLMS010000003.1:0-21471 GCA_964560645.1 uncultured Flavobacteriales bacterium
CCCAAAGCAAACATTACGGTAAACATTTCCGTAGGAATTCCAATGGCTTTGTATATAATGCCCGAATAAAAATCTACATTCGGATAGAGTTTTCTTTCCACAAAATAGGGGTCGTTTAATGCTGCTTCTTCCAATTTCTTAGCAATATCTAATGTTTCATCGTGAATACCTAATTTACTTAACACGTCATCACACGCTTTTTTAATAATTCGTGCCCTCGGATCGAAGTTTTTATACACTCTGTGTCCGAATCCCATCAAACGGAAAGGATCGTTTTTGTCTTTGGCTTTGGCTATCCATTTGGCCACATCACCTCCGTCAGCTTTAATTTGTTCCAACATTTCAATTACAGCCTGATTGGCTCCTCCGTGTAACGGCCCCCACAAAGCACTAACTCCCGCAGAGATAGACGCATACAAACTTGCTCTTGAACTTCCTACTATTCTTACCGTAGAAGCTGAACAGTTTTGCTCATGATCGGCATGTAAAATCAATAATTTATTCAAAGCATCCACTACAACGGGATCGGGTTCGTACTTTTCGGTAGGTAGCCCGAATGTCATATACAAGAAGTTTTCAATATATCCCAAATCATTATTAGGATATAAGAAAGGTAACCGCATTTTATTTTTATGCGTCCATGCCACCAATGTAGGCATTTTAGCCAGTAATCTGTGAATAGTCAAGTTAACCGCTTCAGGGGTTCTGTTTTGTTCTTGAGATTCGGGATAAAAGGTAGCTAACGTTACAATTGCTGCCGACAAAATACCCATAGGATGGGCTCTCGACGGATAGGAATGTAACAAGTTTTTAATATCCACCTGTACTAAAGTATGATGAGTAATGGCATCCACCCATTTTTCATATTCCGATTTAGAAGGAAGTTCGCCATATATCAACAGATAAGCTACTTCTAAAAAATCGGCGTGTTCCGCCAATTGCTCTATCGGATAACCTCTATATCGAAGAATTCCTTTTTCTCCGTCTAAAAATGTAATAGCACTTTTGGTAGACCCGGTATTTTTATATCCGATGTCTAATGTAATATATCCGGTAGATGCTCTTAACTTCGAGATGTCAAGGGCTTTTTCGCCTTCTGTTCCTGTAACCACGGGAATTTCATATTCTTTCCCTTCTAAAATTAGTTTTGCTTTTTCTTCTTCCATTTCTTAATTGATTTTTTTCAAACCCTGCTAATATAATAAATCCTTTTATACTTAAAAATTTATTTTGCAAATTTTAAGTTTTTTCCTTCGTAAACGGCTCTATCGCCTAAGTTCTCTTCAATCCGCAAAAGTTGATTGTATTTTGCCATTCTATCCGTACGGGAAGCCGAACCGGTTTTTATTTGTCCGGTATTCATTGCTACGGCTAAGTCCGCAATGGTAGTATCTTCCGTTTCTCCCGAGCGGTGCGATATTACGGAAGTGTAACTGTTTTTGTGTGCCATTTCTATGGCTGCCAATGTTTCCGTTAAAGTGCCTATTTGATTAACTTTAATAAGAATGGAGTTTCCAACATGCTGTTCTATTCCTTGTTTTAATCGTTTAATATTGGTTACAAACAAATCATCTCCCACCAATTGAACTTTTTGCCCGATGGCTTCGGTAAGTTGTTTCCAACCGTCCCAGTCGTCCTCTGCCAATCCGTCTTCAATAGAAATAATCGGATATTTTTCCGTCCATTCTTTCCAGAAACTCACCATCTCCGAAGCGGTTAATTTATCATTGGTAGATTTTTTGAAATGATAGATTTTTTCTTTTTCATTGTAAAATTCGGAAGATGCGGCATCTAATGCAATATACACATCCTCACCGGGACGATATCCTGCTTTTTCAATAGCTTTTATTACATATTCAATAGCTTCTTTGTTTGATTTGATATTGGTTGCAAATCCTCCTTCATCACCTACGTTGGTTGAAAGCCCTTCGGATTTTAATACATTTTTTAAATGGTGGAATATTTCCGTACCCATTCTCAAGGCAGTCGAAAAATTAGGTGCATTTACGGGCATCACCATAAATTCTTGAAAATCTATCCCGTTATCGGCATGCGAGCCTCCATTTAAAATATTCATCATAGGCACAGGTAAAACATGCGCGTTTACCCCTCCTATATAGCGATATAAAGGCAACCCTGTTTCCTCTGCTGCGGCTTTGGCTACAGCTAACGACACGCCCAAAATAGCGTTTGCTCCCAAATTACTTTTATTTTCGGTGCCGTCCAGTTGAATAAGAGCTTCATCAATTCCCCTTTGGTCAAGCACATACATACCGTTTAGCTCTTGGTTAATAACCGTATTTACATTCTCTACGGCTTTCAACACACTTTTTCCCATATACATTTTGGGGTCTCCGTCTCGTAATTCTACGGCTTCATGCACTCCTGTAGAAGCTCCCGAAGGAACAGCCGCTCTTCCTAAAATACCGTTTTCGGTGTACACATCTACTTCTACCGTCGGATTTCCTCTTGAATCTAAAATCTGACGCGCATAAATTCTAGCTATAAAACTCATTTTGTTTAATTTTTTTATGGTTTTTAATGGTTTTTATGAATTCATCAAATAAATATGCCGAATCATGAGGTCCGGGACTTGCTTCAGGGTGATATTGTACTGAAAAAGCAGGTTTTCCTTTTAATTTAATACCGGCTATTGTCCGGTCATTTAGGTGATAATGAGTGATTTCTACAGGTAGTTCTGCATTTTCCACACTTAACTCATCTACCACGAAACCGTGATTTTGAGAAGTAATTTCTCCTTTTCCGGTCAATTCATTTCTAACAGGGTGGTTAACTCCTCTGTGTCCATTATGCATTTTTTTAGTGCGCAATCCGGCAGCTAAACTCAACAATTGATGTCCTAAACAAATTCCAAATACAGGAATTTCTTTTTCCAAAAAAGTTTGAATTAGTATTTGTTGTTCCTTTAAAGGAGCAGGGTCACCAGGCCCGTTAGACAGCATAATTCCGTCAGGTTCAAAGCTTAGCACTTCTTCGGGTTTTGCGTCGTAGGGAAATATTTTTAAAAATGCGCCGCGTTGTTGTAAACATTTTAATATGTTTCTTTTTACACCAAAGTCCATTACGGCTATACGAATTTCAGCATCTTCTTCTCCGTATGTATAAGGCTGTTTTGCAGAAACTTTAGAAGCCAACTCCAATCCTTCCATTTTAGGTGCTGCCAATACTTTTTCTTTCAATTCTTCTATGGTAGCATATTCGGAAGATATAACGGCGTTCATAGCTCCTTTGTCTCGAATATGTCTTACTAATTTGCGTGTATCTATATTGGAAATTCCTACGATATTGTTTTCTTCCAAATATTCTTGAAGTGATTTTTCGGCTCGTGTTCTGGAATAGTGTTTATCGGTAAAATTCTTCACCACCAAGCCCGAGATTTTAACCCCATCGGATTCTACTTCGTCGGAAACCACTCCATAGTTGCCAATATGTGCAGTTGTCATAACCAGTATTTGCCCGTAGTAAGAAGGGTCCGTAAAGGTTTCCTGATAGCCGGTCATTGCCGTATTAAAGCAAATTTCGCCGACGGTAGTCCCTTTTTTTCCAATGGCATAGCCTTTAAAAAAGCTTCCGTCTTCAAGTAGCAAATAAGCGGGTTGGGGAATTGTAAACTTCATATTTCGTAAATTTTAAACATAAAAAAAGGATAGAGCTGAAAACCCTATCCTTTTTTCTTTATAGTAACTAACAAAATAACTATTCATCTTTTTTATTCTCTTCTTCAGATTTCTCGTTATTTTCTTTTTTAGCTTTTGCTTTAGGCTCTTCGGCTTTCTCTTCTTTCTTTTCTTCGGCTGCTGCTGTTTGTTGAGCCTCTTCTTTTTCCAATTCTGCTGCTACTTGGGCTGCCGCTTTTGCATTTTCTTCGGATTTTTTAGCTTCGGGAGTTGCGGCATCTGCTTTTGTGCTTGCTGCTGTTCCGGAAGATTTTTTGCGTCTTCTTCTCGTTTTGGATTTGGCTTTAGCTGCTCCTTTTTCTTGAGTATATGTTTCGTTGAAATCTACCAATTCTATTAAGCACATTTCAGCCCCGTCTCCCAGTCTAAATCCTGTTTTTAAAATTCTTGTATATCCTCCCGGACGATTGGCTATTTTAGGAGCTATTTCTCTGAAAAGTTCTGTTACGGCTTCTTTGTTTTGTAAATAACTGAATACCGTTCGTCGAGAATGTGTGGTGTCTTGTTTGGCTTTTGTTAAAAGCGGTTCCACATACATTCTTAAGGCTTTTGCTTTAGCTACGGTTGTGTTAATTCGCTTGTGTTGAATTAAGGAACAAGCCATATTAGCCAGCATTGCTTTTCTGTGAGCTGCCTTACGTCCTAAATGGTTAAACTTTTTTCTGTGTCTCATCGCTCTATCTGTTATTCTTTATCCAATTTATATTTAGAAATATCCATTCCGAAAGATAATCCTTTGCTTTCTACTAATTCTTCCAATTCTGCCAAAGATTTTTTTCCAAAGTTACGAAACTTTAACAAATCGTTTTTTTGGAAAGTTACCAGCTCTCCCAGTGTTTCCACGTCTGCAGCTTTTAAACAGTTTAAAGCTCGTACGGAAAGGTCTAAATCTACCAGTCGTGTTTTTAGAAGCTGGCGCATGTGAAGTGCTTTTTCGTCAAATTCTTCATCCACGTTTTTGTCTTCCGAATCCAAAGTGATTTTTTCATCGGAAAAGAGCATAAAGTGATGGATAAGAATTTTAGCTGCTTCTTTTAAAGCATCTTTCGGATGAATGGAACCGTCGGTTTCTATATCCAAAATCAGTTTTTCATAGTCTGTTTTTTGTTCTACCCGATAATTTTCTATTAAATATCGAACATTTCGAATCGGAGTAAAAATAGAATCCATGAAAATAGTTCCGATTGGTGCTTTAGAATTTTTGTTTTCTTCGGCAGGTACATATCCTCTGCCTTTTTCTATTGTCATATCAATGGTAAGCTCTACCGATTTGTCCATGTTACAAATGACCAAGTCGGGGTTTAATACTTGAAAGGCAGATGTAAACTGACCTATGTCTCCGGCAGTAAAGGTTTCCTTACCTTTAACTTTTACGGTAATTTGTTCTTGGTTCTGGTCTTGTATTTGTTGTTTAAATCTAACCTTTTTAAGGTTTAATACTATATCGGTAACGTCTTCTACCACACCTTTAATGGTAGAAAATTCATGTTCTACGCCTTCTATTTTGATAGAAGTAATGGCAAATCCTTCGAGCGAAGAAAGAAGAATTCTTCTAATTGCATTGCCGATAGTTATTCCGTAGCCCGGTTCCAAAGGTCTAAATTCAAATTTACCTTTGAAATCGTCTGATTCTATCATTATAACTTTATCGGGCTTTTGAAAATCTAAAATTGCCATAATCTGTAATTTATTTTTAGTTTTTTAATGTTTATTTAGAATACAACTCTACAATTAAGTTTTCTTTAATATTTTCGGGAATCTGGTCTCTTTGCGGATATGCCATGAATTTTCCCGTTAAAGTTGTAGCATCGCATTCTAACCAAGGATATGATTGACGGTTTTGTTGAACGGAATTGGTTATTACTTCCAATGATTTGGATTTTTCCCGTACCGCCACAATATCTCCCGGCTTTAATTCGTAAGAAGGAATGTTTACAATTTCGCCGTTTACGGTAATGTGTCTGTGTGTTACCAACTGACGAGCAGCTCTACGCGTAGGGGCAAATCCTAAACGAAAAACCGTATTGTCTAATCTTGATTCGCAAAGGATTAAAAGATTTTCCCCCGTGATTCCTTTCATTCGGTTTGCCCGCTCAAAAGTCTTTGCAAATTGTCTTTCCAATATACCGTAAGTATATTTTGCTTTTTGTTTCTCCATTAACTGAACCCCGTATTCGGAAGTTTTCATTCTTCTTTTGTTGGGTCCGTGTTGTCCCGGAGGATAATTTTTCTTAGTCAATGCTTTGTCAGGTCCGAATATGGGTTCTCTGAATTTTCGTGCTATTTTTGATTTAGGTCCTCTATATCTTGCCATGATACTAATTTATTTTATTAAACTCTTCTACGTTTTGGTGGACGACATCCGTTGTGAGGTAATGGGGTAACATCAATGATTTCTGTTACTTCTATACCTGCGTTGTGTATGGTTCTGATAGCAGCTTCTCGACCTGCTCCGGGTCCTTTAACAAATACCTTCACTCTTCTCAAACCTGCTTCATAGGCAACTTTTGCACAATCTTCGGCAGCTTGCATGGCTGCATAGGGCGTATTTTTCTTAGAGCCTCTAAATCCCATTTTTCCCGCCGATGACCAAGAAATTACTTGACCATTATTATTGGTTAAAGAAATAATAATGTTGTTGAATGTTGCCTGAATGTGTGCTTGACCGGTTGGTTCTACTTTAACTTTACGTTTTTTAGCGCTAGATTTTGCCATATTCAGTTATTTATTATTTAGTTGCTTTTTTCTTGTTTGCTACGGTTTTACGTTTTCCTTTTCTGGTTCTGGAGTTGTTTTTGGTTTTTTGTCCTCTTAGAGGCAATCCGCTTCTATGTCGAATTCCACGATAACATCCGATATCCATTAAACGTTTAATGTTCAATTGAATTTCCGAACGTAAAGCTCCTTCTACCTTATATTTATCCCCTATCACTTTTCTAACGGCTACAATATCATCATCCGTCCAATCTTGAACTTTTTTGTTTTCATCTACTCCTGCTTCGTTCAATATTTTTTTGGCAGTTGAACGTCCTATTCCGAAAATGTAGGTGAGGGCTATTAAGCCTCTTTTGTTTTTAGGGATATCTACTCCTGCTATTCTTGCCATAATTTATAAATTTAATTAACCTTTTTGTCTTTGTTTAAATCGCGGATTTTTTTTGTTAATTACATAAACTCTACCTTTTCTTTTCACGATTTTGCAATCGGCAGAGCGTTTTTTTACGGAAACTTTAACTTTCATAGTTGTTTTGTTTAGTATCTGTATGTTATTCTTCCTTTTGTTAAATCATAAGGCGACATTTCCACTTTCACCTTATCTCCAGGCAAGATGCGAATATAGTGCATTCTCATCTTCCCTGATATATGGGCTGTAATAATATGCCCGTTTTCCAGTTCTACTCTAAACATTGCATTTGACAATGCTTCTACTACTGTTCCGTCTAATTCTATAGACTTTTGTTTTGCCATATCTAATTTTCAATATATTCAAATGTTGATAAAACTTCTGCTTTATCCTTTCTTACTACTATTGTATGCTCAAAATGAGCGGACGGTTTGCGGTCTTTGGTTACAATTGTCCACCCGTCTTTGTCTTGCATAATTGCCTGTGTTCCCAAGTTAATCATAGGTTCGATGGCAATTACCAATCCTTCCTTTAAAACAGGTCCTCTTCCTCTTTTTCCGTAATTGGGAACTTCCGGTTTTTCATGCAAATCTCTTCCTACTCCATGCCCCACAAGTTCTCTTACTATTCCATAACCGTACGGTTCCACATGTTTTTGAACAGCATATCCGATATCTCCCACTCTGTTTCCTGCAAAAGCCTGTTCAATTCCTTTGTATAAAGCTGTTTTTGTTACTTCCAAAAGTTGCTTTATTTCATCCGGGATTTCTCCCACTGCAAAGGTATAAGCTGAATCTCCATAGAAACCGTTTTTTAAAACCCCGCAATCTATAGACACAATGTCTCCTTCTTGCAAGGGTTTGTCATTCGGAATCCCATGAACAACGGCTTCGTTAGGAGAAGCACAAATAGAGTTTGGGAAACCGTTGTATCCCTTAAAACCCGGTTCCGCTCCGTGATCGCGAATAAATTCCTCCGCGATTTTATCTAATTCCAGCGTGGTAATTCCCGGACGGATATGCTTACTCAGCTCTCCTAAAGTTTTACCAACAAGCAAAGAACTTTCTCTTATAAGCTCTATTTCATCTTCTGTCTTAAAAATCATCTCCTTAAGCAGTCATTCCAACAGAAGATCTTCCTTTTATTTTACCGGTTTTCATTAAACCGTCATAATGTCGCATCAACAAGTGGCTCTCTATTTGTTGAAGGGTATCTAATATTACCCCAACCATAATCAACAAAGAGGTGCCTCCGTAAAAATATGCGAATTGTGTATTTATTCCCAGCTTAATGGCAAATGCAGGTAAAATTGCTACAAATGCCAAAAACAATGAGCCTGGTAAAGTTATTCTTGTCATAATTTTATCTAAAAATTCAGCGGTTTTCTTTCCGGGCTTCACACCGGGAATAAATCCTCCATTTCTCTTCAAGTCATCTGCTATTTGCTGGGGAGGAAAAGTAATTGCTGTATAAAAATAGGTAAACAACACGATAATAATGGCAAACACAAAGTTGTACCAAAAACCGGATATATCGGCAAATGCCGCTGCAAAACCGGTAAGAGTATCTGAATCTGCAAAGCCTACCAATGTAATAGGAATAAACATGATGGCTTGAGCAAATATAATAGGCATTACCCCGGCTGCATTTACTTTTAACGGTATATATTGACGAACACCTCCGTATTGTTTGTTTCCTACAATTCTTTTAGCAAAATTTACGGGTACTCTTCTTGTTCCTTGAACTAACAAAATGCTCAACATAATTACGATTAACAAGAAGACGAATTCCAATAGAAGCATAATTAGTCCTCCGTTGTCTATTCTTGTATCAATTTCATATAACAAGGCTGTAGGCAGAGATGCCAGTATCCCTATCATAATAATCAAAGAAATACCGTTTCCTATTCCTCTATCCGTAATTCTTTCTCCCAACCACATCACAAACATTGTTCCCGTAATGAGAATAACAGTGGATGTGAAATTAAAGAAAAACCCGGGAGAAACAACCGCTTCCGTGGGAACTTGCGAAGCTAAATACGCAGGGGCTTGTCCTGCACATATCAAGATGGTGAGGATTCTGGTCCATTGGGTAAGTTTCTTACGTCCGCTTTCTCCTTCTTTTTGCATTTTTTGAATTGCCGGCACGGCTACTCCCAATAATTGCATAACGATTGATGCCGAAATGTAGGGCATAATTCCCAATGCAAAAATTGAGGCTCTTGAAAATGCTCCTCCTGCAAAATAATTGATAAGTGCCGCCAACCCTTTAGGGTCTGCTTGTGCTCTTTGTAAAGCATCGGGATCTACTCCCGGAAGTACTATAAAAGAGCCTAATCGATAAATAGCTAAGAAACCCAAGGTGAGAAGAATGCGGTTTCTTAACTCTTCAATCTTCCAAATGTTTTGTATTGTTTCTATAAACCGTTTCATTATAGTTGAGTCGCTTTTCCTCCTTTATCTTCAATTGCTTTTTTGGCAGAAGCAGAGAATTTGTGTGCCGTTACGTCTATTTTAGCTTGTAATTCTCCTCTTCCCAAAATCTTAACTCTATCATTTTTGGATACTAATCCGTTTTGGATTAAAATTTCAGGAGTAATCTCTTTTACGCCTTTTTTATCTATCAAATATTGAATTAAATCCAAGTTAATGGGTTTATATTCTACCCGGTTAATATTTTTAAACCCAAATTTAGGCACCCTTCTCTGCAAAGGCATTTGCCCTCCTTCAAAGCCGATTTTTTTGGAATATCCGCTTCGAGATTTAGCTCCTTTATGTCCTCTTGTAGATGTTCCTCCATGACCGGAGCCTTGTCCTCTGCCTATTCGTTTCTCTCTATGAATGGCTCCTTTAGCCGGTTTTAGGTTAGATAGGTCCATAATTTTTAAATTATAATTCTTCTACTTTTATTAAATGACTTACTTTTTTAATCATCCCCATGATTTGAGGGGTTGCTTCTTTTTCAACAGATTGGTGCATTTTATTCAATCCTAACGCCTTCATTGTGTCTTTTTGGCGCTTAGGTCTGTTGATTACACTTCTTATCTTAGTAATTCTGACTTTTGCCATTTTTATTAAATTATCCGTTAAAAACTTTTTCTAAAGTTACTCCCCTTTGGGCAGCAACTGCATAAGCGTCTCTCATTTGCGCTAATGCTTTAACTGTTGCAATTACCACATTATTAGGGTTAGAAGACCCTTTGGATTTTGCCAATACGTCTTTTACTCCGACAGATTCCAATACTGCACGCATCGCACCACCGGCAATTACACCGGTACCACTTGCTGCAGGCTTAAGAAAAACTCTTGCTCCACAGAATTTAGCTTCTTGTTCGTGGGGCACAGTCCCGTTTATCACGGGAACTTTAATCAGATTCTTTTTGGCGTCGTCTATTGCTTTTTCTATAGCCGCAGTAACTTCGTTAGCTTTTCCCAAACCGTGACCTACTACTCCGTTTTCATTTCCTACCACTACTACGGCAGAAAAACTGAAGTTTCGACCTCCTTTGGTTACTTTGGTAACTCTTCTTATGCTAACCAATCGGTCTTTTAGTTCGATTTCGCTTGATTTAACTCTTTTTACGTTTGCCTTCATAATTGATTAAAATTTTAAGCCTGCTTCTCGAGCCGCATCGGCAAGAGCTTTTACTCTTCCGTGATATAAATAACCATTTCTGTCAAATACTACTTTTTCAATTCCTGCTGCCTTAGCTTTTTCGGCAATCAGTTTACCGACTTCTGCAGCTACTTCGGTTTTAGTGCCTTTTTTATCCAATTTAAGTGATGAAGCTCCGGTAATAACTTTTTGAGCTACATCATCTATTAACTGAGCATATATTTCCTTATTACTCCGATAAACTGATAAGCGGGGACGCTCAGCAGTTCCGTGAATTTTCTTACGGATTCTTCGTTTAATTTTGATTCTTCTATTCAACTTTGTTTGTGCCATTGCTCTACAATTTATTATTTAGCAGCCGATTTTCCGGCTTTTCTTCTGATTTGTTCTCCTACAAATTTAATTCCCTTACCTTTATATGGTTCCGGTTTTCTTAGTGATCGAATTTTCGCTGCCACCTGCCCTATCAATTGTTTGTCATGTGAAGTTAGTGTAAGTATAGGAGGTTGTCCTCTTTCTTGTTTAGCTTCAGCTTTAATTTCAGGGGGCAACGCAATAATCACATTATGTGAAAAACCTAAAGTTAATTCTAAATTTTGTCCTTTTACAACAGCTCTATATCCCACTCCCACTAATTCTTGCTGAATAGTGTATCCTTTAGAAACACCTTCTACCATGTTGTTGATCAACGAGCGATACAATCCGTGCATGGACTTGTGTTCTTTGGAATCGGAAGGTCTTTCCAACTGTACTTCTTTTTCAGATATATTTACTTTTATATCGGGATGTACTTTTTGCGTAAGTTCCCCTTTTGGTCCTTTTACGGTTACCACATTTTCAGGAGAAACCTTGACTTCAACTCCTTGAGGGATTGCTATGGGTTGTTTACCTATTCTTGACATGACTTATTTTTTAATATACGTAACACAATACTTCTCCGCCTACATTTAATTTTCTGGCTTCTTTATCGGTAATTACTCCTTTGGACGTGGATAAAACTGCTATACCAAGTCCGTTAATTACTCGGGGTAATTTATCGGCAGAGGCATATTTTCGATGCCCGGGTTTACTAATTCGTTTTAATGTTCTTATTGCAGGCACTTTAGTAATAGGATGATATTTTAATGCTATTTTAATGGTTCCTTGCGGACCATTGTCATCTTCAAATTTGTAATTAAGAATATAGCCTTTATCCATAAGGATTTTGGTAAGTTCTTTTTTGAGGTTTGAAGCAGGAATTTCTACAATTCTATGTCCTGCTTTTTGAGCATTTCTGATTCTTGTTAAATAATCTGCTATAGGATCTGTAACTTTTGCCATAGTTCTAATATTATTACCAACTTGCTTTTTTAACTCCGGGTATTAACCCTTGGTTTGCCATTTCTCTAAATGTTACTCTTGATATACCGAAAATTCTCATATATCCTCTCGGACGTCCAGTAATGCTACATCGGTTATGTAATCTTACTTTTGAAGAGTTTTTCGGTAATTTTTGAAGGCCTTCCCAGTCGCCGGCAGCTTTTAATTCTGCTCTTTTTTTAGCGTATTTTTCAACTAATTTTTGTCGCTTACGCTCTCTTGCCTTCATTGATTCTTTTGCCATAACTAATATTATTTTTTAAATGGTAAACCAAATTCTTTTAATAATTCAAATGCTTCTTCATCGGTATCGGCTGATGTTACAAAAGTAATATCCATACCTGTAATTTGATAGACTTTATCTACGTCTATCTCGGGGAAAATAATTTGTTCTTTAACTCCCAAATTATAGTTTCCTCTTCCGTCAAAACCTTTGGGGTTAATTCCGCGAAAATCTCGGGTTCGAGGAAGAGCTACAGCGATAAGCCTGTCTAAGAATTCATACATTCTGTCTCCTCGCAAGGTTACTTTTACGCCAATAGGCATTCCTTTACGGAGTTTAAAGTTTGAGACGTCTTTTTTAGAACGGCAAATTACCGGTTTTTGTCCCGTAATTAAAGCCAATTCTTCCACTCCGTGTTCAATAAGTTTTTTATCTGCAACGGCTTTACCCAATCCTTGAGATACTACAATTTTCTGCAGTCTGGGTACTTGCATGGGAGATTTATAGCCGAATTTGGCCATCAAATTTTTGGCTATCTCCTCGTGATATTGTTTTTTTAATCTTGGTACGTAGCTCATCACTTAATGATTTCTCCTGATTTTTTTGAATATCTTACTAATTTTCCGTCTTTGTCTTTTTTTCTTCCAATTCTTGTTGGTTCTCCTGTTTTAGGATCTACCAACATGAGGTTGGAAATATGAATAGGTGCTTCTTGTTCAATAATTCCACCGTCGGGGTGTTTAGCAGAAGGCTTTACGTGCTTTTTAATAAGGTTTACGCCTTCTACTATAGCACGCATTTTTTTTCTGTCTACATATAACACTCTTCCTTGATTAGGTTCAGCATATTTTGCTGCCCCGGAAATTACTTTAACAATATCTCCTTTTTTAATATGTAATTTCTTTTGCATTACTGTAATTTTTTAAAGTACCTCGGGTGCCAAGGAAACTATTTTCATAAATTGTTTTTCTCTTAATTCTCTTGCCACGGGTCCGAAAATACGTGTTCCTCTCATTTCGCCTGCTGCATTTAATAACACGCAGGCATTGTCGTCAAAACGAATATATGAACCGTCCGGACGACGTACTTCTTTTTTTGTTCTTACTACTACTGCCCGGGAAACTTGTCCTTTTTTAACATTTCCGTTAGGCATAGCGTCCTTTACGGTAACTACTATTTTGTCTCCCACAGAAGCATAACGTCTGCCGGTTCCTCCCAACACTCTGATGCAAAGCACTTCTTTTGCTCCACTATTGTCTGCTACCTTTAATCTTGACTCTTGTTGTATCATAACAAATATTATTTAGCTTTTTCAACTATCTTAACCAATCTCCACCTCTTGGTTTTACTTAAAGGGCGTGTTTCCATTATTCTAACGGTATCCCCAATACCACATTCATTTTTTTCGTCGTGAGCTACAAATTTCTTGGACTTTTTAATGAATTTTCCGTATTTGGGGTGCTTTACTTTTCTTTCTACCAACACCACCACGGACTTGTCCATTTTGTTGCTCACTACAACGCCTGTTCTTTCTTTTCTTAAGTTTCTTTCAGTCATAGTGAAAAATTATGCTTGTTGTTTTTTTCTTTTGTTCAATTCAGTAAGCAAACGAGCTATGTATTTTCTTTTCTGTCTTAAAATTAAAGGGTTTTCCAATGGAGAGATAGCGTGATTCATTTTTAGTTTTGCATAGTTTGCTTTTTCTTCCGCTATCTTATCCAAAAGCTCGTCTGTTGTCAGTTGTATTATTTCGGTGTTCTTCATTTCTGTTTGAAGTTTTCTATTATTCCGTATAGTCTCTTCTTACTACAAATTTGGTTGTTACAGGTAATTTTTGTGCAGCCAATCTCAAAGCTTCTTTGGCTGTTTCCAGATTAACTCCGTCCACCTCAAATAAAATAGTGCCGGGCTTAACGGGAGCCACCCAATGGTCTAAAGAGCCTTTTCCTTTACCCATACGCACCTCTGCGGGCTTTTTAGTGATGGGTTTATCGGGAAATATTCTAATCCACACTTGTCCTTCCCTTTTCATATACCGGTTTAATGCAATACGGGCAGCCTCAATTTGACGGGAAGTAAGTCTTCCTGTCATTAGCGACTTGATAGCAAATGTTCCAAAAGCTATCTGATGCCCTCTTTGTGCAATTCCTTTGATTCTTCCTTTCTGTACTTTTCTATGTTTAACTCTTTTTGGCTGCAACATAATTGTAAGTCTTTAATTTATTTTCTTCGACCTTTTGGTCTTCTTGATGCTCTTCCTTTTCCTAAAGCTACAGACGGCGACAAGTCTCTTTTTCCGTGTACTTCACCGTTACAAATCCACACTTTTACGCCTATTCTACCGTAAGTAGTATGTGCTTCGGCAAGTGCATAATCAATGTCTGCTCTAAAAGTGTGAAGGGGAGTTCTTCCGTCTTTATAGGTTTCGCTTCTTGCCATCTCTACTCCGTTCAATCTTCCGGAAACTTGGATTTTTATGCCTTCTGCTCCCATTCTCATAGCCGAAGCGATAGCCATTTTTACGGCTCTTCTGTAAGATATTCTTCCTTCTATTTGTCTGGCAATGCTTTCTGCCACTAAATTGGCGTCTTTTTCAGGACGCTTGATTTCAAATATGTTTATTTGAACATCTTTCTGAGTAAGTTTTTTAAGTTCTTCTTTTAACTTCTCTACTTCCTGTCCCCCTGTTCCGATGATAACACCCGGACGGGATGTTTTTATGGTTACGGTAATTAGTTTTACCGTTCTTTCAATAATAATATTGGATATACCGGCTTTTGCAAGTCGTGCTTTGAGATACCGGCGAATTTTGTAATCTTCTTCGATTTTGTCTCGGTAATTTTTTCCGCCGTACCAGTTAGAGTCCCAGCCTCTAATAAAACCTAATCTGTTTCCTATCGGATTTGTTTTTTGTCCCATACTTTTCTTAATTGGCTTTATCTAAAATTAATGTTACGTGATTGGATCTTTTTCTTATTCTGTGCGCTCTTCCTTGAGGTGCAGGTTGGATTCTTTTAAGCATTCTTGCTCCGTCCACTTTTATTTCTTTAATGTATAGCCCTGCATTTTCCCAATTTTCGCCTGTCTTATTTTCAAAATTATGCACAGCCGACCAAAGGAGTTTTTCCAATCTTCCGGCTGCTTCTTTTTTAGTGTGCTGGAGTAATGCGGCAGCAGAATTCACATCCAATCCTCTAATCATATCCGCCACTAATCTCATTTTTCTAGGAGAGGTCGGACAATTATTCAGCTTTGCAAAATATGTATTTGCTTTAGCTTCCTTGATTTTTTCTGCCATTAACCTTTTTCGTGCGCCCATAATTTATTTTTTATCTTTTTCCTTTATCTTTCTTTTGTCCGGCATGTCCTCTAAAAGTACGGGTAGGAGCAAATTCTCCCAACTTATGTCCTACCATGTTTTCGGTAACATAAACCGGTATAAATTTCATTCCGTTATGTACAGCAATAGTAAGCCCCACAAAATCGGGCGTGATGGTAGAAGCTCTCGACCATGTTTTAATTACATTTTTCTTTCCCGATTCTTGAGCTTCAAGTACTCGTTTCATCAATTTATAGTGTACAAAAGGTGGTTTTTTTAATGACCTGGCCATATTCCTTTATTTATTTTCTTTTTTCTAATATAAACTTGCTGGATGCTTTGTTTTTCTTTCTTGTTTTATATCCTTTAGCAGGAAGACCTTTTCTTGAGCGAGGATGCCCTCCTGATGCTCTACCTTCTCCACCTCCCATCGGATGGTCAACAGGGTTCATGGCTACTCCTCTCACGCGTGGTCTTCTTCCTAACCATCTTCTTCTACCTGCTTTTCCGTGCTTTTGCAACTGATGGTCGGAATTTGATACCGAACCAATAGTTGCCAAACAGGTTTGTAAAATCAATCTTGTTTCTCCCGAAGGAAGTTTTATCACTGCATACTTGCCATCTTTTGCAGCTAATTGGGCATAAGTTCCGGCTCCTCTGGCAATGGCACCTCCCTTTCCGGGATACAATTCTATATTGTGAATAATTGTACCTAAGGGTATATCTTTAATAAACAAAGCGTTTCCAACTTCAGGTTCTGCTCCTTCTCCTGATACAATTTGCTGACCTACTTTAATACCGTTAGGGGCAATGATATATCTTTTTTCGCCATCTTTATATGCCACCAAAGCGATTCGGGCAGAACGGTTGGGGTCATATTCAATGGTTTTTACCGTTCCGGGTATTCCAAATTTATCTCGCTTGAAATCAATAATTCTGTATTTTCTTTTATGCCCGCCGCCGACATTTCTTACCGTCATTTTACCGTCATGGTTGCGTCCTCCTTTCGATGGCTTAGCTACCAAGAGAGATTTTTCCGGTTTGTCGGTAGTAATGTCATCAAAAGTATTGATGACTTTGTGTCTGGTACCCGGTGTTATTGGTTTAAATTTCTTTACGCCCATCTTGTTTCATTAAATATTACTGAAAAAATCAATTGTATCTCCTTCTGCTAACGTTACAATAGCTTTCTTATAGGATGACGTTTTCCCGGTAATAATTCCACTCTTCGTGTATCTGTTTCTTTTTTTGCCGGGAACTATCATAGTTCTTACTTTATCCACACTAACCCCGTACTCTTGTTCCACCGCTTCTTTAATCTGTAACTTGTTAGCGCTTTTATTTACCACAAAACCGAAGCGATTGAACTTCTCCGAGTCTTGCGTGTGTTTTTCCGTAATTATCGGCTTAATTAAAATTTGCATTTTTTTAATTTTAAGCTAGTAAACTTTCTATCGTTTTAATTCCGGATTCCGTAACCACGATATTTTGATGATTCAAAACATCGTAAGTATTTATATCCGAAGCTCTTAAAGTTTTAACCCCTTGTAAATTTCGGGACGACAAATATACATTTTTATCTGCTTCGTTAGTAACTATCAGTGTTTTTTTGCCGAAAATTTTCAAATTATTCAGAATTTCAACCACTTGCTTGGTTTTTGGAGCATCTAACGTAAAGTCTTCCAAAACAATGATGCCTTTTTCTTTAGCTTTATAGCTTAAAGCGGATTTTCTGGCTAATTTTTTTACTTTTTTATTTAGTTTAAAGGAATAATTTCTCGGTCTGGGACCAAAAATTCTACCTCCTCCTACAAATAGCGGATTTTTAATATCTCCCGCACGAGCGGTTCCCGTTCCTTTTTGTCGTTTTATTTTACGGGTACTTCCGGCAACTTCTCCTCTTTCTTTTGTTTTGTGTGTACCTTGACGACGGTTAGCCAAAATTTGCTTTACATCTAAATATATTGCATGGTCGTTCGGCTCTATTGCAAATACCGCATCGTTTAATTTTATTTTTTTATTGGCTTTTGAACCGTCTATTTTTAATACCTCTAATTCCATTGCTCGAAAATTATTTTGTGATATAAACAGTATTTCCAACAGGTCCCGGAACAGCTCCTTTTAATACCATTATATTTTTTTCCGGATATAATTTTAATACTTGCAAGTTAGTAACCGTAATCTTCTTACCTCCGGTTCTTCCTGCCATTCTCATTCCTTTAAATACTCTGGAAGGATATGATGAGGCACCAATTGAACCAGGAGCTCTTTCTCTATTGTGTTGTCCGTGGGTTCTTTGTCCTACTCCTCCAAATCCATGTCGCTTCACAACTCCCTGAAAACCTTTTCCTTTGGATTTTCCTGATACATCCACATATTCTCCTTCCACAAATACGGCATCTATTTTTACTTCATCTCCCACATTCAATTCTTGTTCAAATCCTTCAAATTCTTTTACGAATCTTTTGGGAGTGGTTTTGGCTTTTTTAAAATGACCTTTTAACGGGGCGGGTGTATTTTTTTCCTTTCTTTCTCCATAAGCCAATTGAACGGCAGAATAGCCGTCTTTTTCTTCTGTACGAATTTGAGTAACCACACAAGGTCCCGCTTCTATGACAGTACATGGAATATTTTTTCCGTTTTCGTCATAGATACTGGTCATTCCTAACTTTTTTCCTATAATACCTGGCATAACCGTAATTTTTTATCAAACTTTAATTTCTACATCCACGCCACTGGGCAATTCTAATTTCATCAACGCATCAATTGTTTTGGATGATGAGCTGTAAATGTCCATAATTCTTTTATGATTGGACAATTGGAATTGCTCCCGTGATTTTTTATTTACGTGAGGTGATCGCAACACCGTGAAGATACGCTTTTGAGTGGGCAAAGGAATTGGCCCGTTTACAATAGCGCCTGTGGTTTTCACGGTTTTTACAATCTTCTCGGCAGATTTATCTACCAAGTTGTGATCGTAAGATTTTAATTTTATTCTAATTCTTTGTGCCATCGTTTATTTATATTAAGCGGTAACTTTTCCTTTTGCTTTGTTAATAACTTCTTCTGCAATGTTGGAAGGACATTCTTCATAATGGTCAAACACCATAGTGGAACTAGCTCTTCCTGAAGTAATGGTTCGCAAATCGGTTACATATCCAAACATTTCGGCGAGAGGAACAAATGCTTTCACTACTTGGGCATTTCCTCTTGCTTCCATGCCTTGCAATTGACCTCTTCTTCTATTAATATCTGCTACCACATCTCCGGTATATTCATCGGGGGTAACCACCTCTAACTTCATTATCGGTTCTAATAGAACGGGATTACATTGAGGCACGGCATTACGATATGCCATTTTTGCACAAAGCTCAAATGAAAGTTGGTCTGAATCCACCGGGTGGTAAGAACCATCTTTCAAAGTTACTTTCATGCTATCCATGGGATAGCCTGCCAACACCCCGTTTTGCATAGCGTCTTCAAAACCTTTTTGAACAGAAGGAATAAATTCTTTAGGCACATTTCCACCTTTCACTTCATCCACAAATTCTAACCCGGGCTTTCCGTCTGTTCTTGGTTCTATATGAACAATAATATCGGCAAATTTTCCGCGACCTCCTGTTTGCTTTTTGTAAACCTCTCTGTGGTCAACAGAACCTTTAATAGTTTCCTTATAAGCAACTTGAGGTGCTCCTTGACTACATTCTACTTTAAATTCTCTTTTTAGTCGGTCTAATATAATTTCCAAGTGCAGCTCTCCCATTCCCGAAATTACCGTTTGACCGGAATCTTCATCCGTACTTACCCTAAATGTAGGATCTTCCTCTGCCAACTTGGAAAGTGCTACACCCAATTTATCTATATCCGCTTGGGTTTTAGGCTCCACGGCAACTCCAATTACAGGCTCCGGAAATTCCATAGATTCCAAAACAATAGGATGTTTTTCATCGCACAATGTATCGCCTGTCCGGATGTCCTTAAATCCTACCGCTGCACCAATATCCCCTGCCTCAATGTGTGGAATGGGATTTTGTTTATTGGAGTGCATTTGGAAAAGACGTGATATTCTTTCTTTATTTCCAGTACGTGTATTCAATACATAAGAACCGGCATCTAATTTTCCTGAATACATTCTAAAGAAACACAATCTTCCTACATAAGGGTCCGTAGCAATTTTAAATGCTAAGGCAGCCATAGGTTCTGCAGGATCAGGACGTCTTACTTCTTCTTCTCCCGTTTTCGGGTTCACTCCGGTTACCGGAGGAATATCCAATGGAGAAGGGAGCAATTCAACCACCCTGTCCAACAATGTTTGCACACCTTTGTTTTTGAATGCGGAACCGCACAACATAGGTGTAATTTGCATAGCAATAGTTGCTTTACGAATTGCCGCTTTAACTTCATCTATAGTAACAGATTCCGGATCTTCAAAATATTTCTCCATCAACGCTTCGTCTGTTTCTACAGCGGCTTCTATAAGCTTTTCTCTATATTTATCTGCTGTTTCTTTAAGTTCTTCCGGAATATCTATTACTTGATAAGTCATTCCTTGGTCTTCTTCGTTCCAAATAATTCCCTTCATTAAAAATAAATCAACCACTCCTTTAAAATTGTCTTCTGCACCGATAGGAATTTGAAGCGGAACAGGATTCCCATTCAATCGATCTTTTACCTGCTCTACTACAGAAAAGAAATCTGCTCCCGAACGGTCCATTTTATTCACAAAACCAATTCTGGGAACTTTATATTTATCTGCTTGACGCCAAACAGTTTCGGATTGAGGTTCTACCCCTCCTACTGCACAAAAAAGAGCCACGGCTCCGTCTAACACACGAAGAGAACGCTCTACTTCAACCGTAAAGTCAACGTGTCCGGGAGTATCTATAATATTAATTTGATATTCTTTGGTATCGGGAAGCGCTTGTCCTTGACTGGTTGGATATTTCCAAAAAACACGAGTCGCAGCGGATGTAATGGTAATTCCTCTTTCTTTCTCTTGTTCCATCCAGTCCATTGTAGCTGCCCCGTCATGAACCTCACCTATTTTGTGAGAGAGCCCTGTGTAATACAAAATACGCTCTGTAGTAGTGGTTTTTCCGGCATCAATATGTGCCATGATACCGATGTTACGTACGAATCTTAAATCTCGTTTTGCCATGGTTAATCTAAATTAAAATTTAAAGTGTGAGAATGCTTTATTGGCTTCTGCCATTCTATGAGTATCTTCTTTCTTTTTAAAAGCTCCTCCTTCTTCCTTATATGCAGCAATTATTTCATCAGCTAATTTTTCAGCCATCGAATGACCTCTTCTTTTCTTTGCAAATTCAATCATCCATTTGTTTGCCAGCGTCACCTTTCTTTTAGGACGGACTTCTTGCGGAATTTGGAAGGTAGCCCCTCCTATTCTTCTACTTCTTACTTCTACTTTAGGCGTAATATTCTCAATAGCTTTTTTAAACACTTCCAATCCGCTTTCTCCGGTTTTTTCAGCTACAATATCCAAAGCTGTATAAAAAACATTGTAAGCAACAGATTTTTTACCTCTTTGCATCAAGCGGTTTACAAATTTAGCCACTTGAACATCTCCGAATTTAGGATCGGGATAAATAATTCTATCTTTAGCTCTACTCTTTCTCATTTAATTATTTTTTTGGACGTTTAGTTCCGTATTTTGAACGAGATTGTTTTCTGCCTTCCACCCCTGCAGTATCTAAAGTCCCTCTCACAATGTGGTATTTCACACCGGGCAAATCTTTCACCCTTCCGCCTCTTACCAACACTATGGAGTGTTCCTGCAAATTATGCCCTTCTCCGGGAATATATGCAATCACTTCAAAACCGTTAGTCAATCGAACTTTTGCCACTTTCCTCATAGCTGAATTCGGCTTTTTGGGAGTGGTAGTGTACACACGTGTACAAACTCCTCTTCTTTGCGGACACGAAGTTAAAGCAACAGATTTGCTTTTCTTCTTGATTTTTGTTCTTCCTTTTCTAATTAATTGTTGAATAGTTGGCATACTTTACAATCTTTTGCTTTACACAGTTTTACTAAATTAAGGGCTGCAAAGGTATAAATATTTTTAATATGAACAACCTTTTGTTTATTTTTTTTCATCATTTTTTCATCTTTTAT
>CAZLMS010000003.1:21481-23350 GCA_964560645.1 uncultured Flavobacteriales bacterium
CCCAAAACTCCCTTCTTTATATATTAGGGTATAGTAATTGTTAGTTTATTCCTTATTATATTTGAAACCTCAAATTTTAAATATTATGACAAAAATTCTTGTAGTAGATGATGAAAAAAGCATTACTGATACTTTGAAAGAAGTATTAGAATACGAAGGTTATAATGTAGATATTGCAAACGACGGGCAGCAAGCCATAGAACTTATTAGAAAAAATAATTATGACATTGTGCTTTGTGATATCAAAATGCCCAAAATGGACGGAATTGAAGTTCTTGAAAGAATCCAACTTTTAAAACCCGAAACATCAGTGGTAATGATTTCGGGACACGGAAACATAGAAACTGCCGTAGAAGCCATCAAAAAAGGGGCTTTTGACTACATATCCAAACCTTTAGATTTAAACAGACTGTTGGTTACGGTAAGAAATGCGCTCGAAAGAAATGAATTAGTGGAAGAAACCAAAGTATTGAAAACACAAATAAGCAAAGGAAAAGACTCTGATATTATCGGGCAAAGCGAACCTATTTTAAAAATTAAAGAACTTATCAGAAAAGTAGCTCCTACCGATGCCAGAGTGCTTATTACAGGTCCTAACGGCTCAGGGAAAGAGTTGGTAGCAAGACAATTACATAAATTGAGCAACCGAGCAAAAGGTCCTTTTGTGGAAGTGAATTGTGCAGCAATTCCTTCCGAGTTAATTGAAAGCGAACTCTTCGGACACGAAAAAGGAGCTTTTACATCTGCCGTGAAACAACACAAAGGAAAATTTGAACAAGCCCACGGCGGAACGTTATTCCTGGATGAAATTGGCGATATGAGTCTTTCTGCCCAAGCAAAAGTGTTGCGGGCATTGCAAGAGAATAAAATAAGCCGGGTAGGGAGCGATAAAGACATACCCGTAGATGTAAGAGTAATTGCCGCCACTAATAAAGATTTGAAAAAAGAAATCGCAGAAGGGCGATTTCGAGAAGATTTATTTCACCGGCTTAATGTTATTCCCATACAAGTACCTTCTTTAAATGAAAGAAAAGACGATATTCCGTTTCTTGCAGAACATTTTCTTAATATAATATGTAAAGAACAAGGCATTCCCGTGAAAAAAATCTCCCCAAAAGCCATAAAAAAGCTTCAACAAATAGACTGGACAGGCAACATAAGAATGTTGAGAAATGTAATAGAACGGCTTGTAATATTAGGCGGAGAGGAAATTTCGGATAAAGATGTGGAAAGTTATTGCAACTTTTAAGCATTTTCGTCGTATTAAATAGCAGTTTCGTATATTTGAAACCGCTATTTAGTCGATGTGTATGAAATAACACGAAATATCATTTCCCATGTACATGAGCATTGCCAAGTTTTAGGTTACACTATTTTTATTCCTCTTATATTGCTGATTTTAGTTGGAATCGTAGGGCAATGGACTTTATATGAAAAATGCGGACAAAAAGGTATTGACAGCATCATTCCGTTGGTCAATGTAGTAACCTTTTTAAAAATCGTGGAGCGCCCTGTTTGGCACACATGGCTGGTAATCATTCCTCCCGTTTTGGTGTTGGTATTACTCACATCGTACGAAACACATTTGGCAACTGTTTTATTAACCGCTTCACTTTTATTATTTTGGATAGGATATATGATTTCCTGCTATGTGAAATTATGTAAGCTTTTCAATAAAACCAAGTGGTACGACTATCTCTTTATTATCATTTTCAACGGGTTTTATGTATTACATCTTGGTCTGTCGCATAAAGAAAAATACAAAAATCGCCAAACACTTTCTTCTTTTATTCCCGCCGAAGAATTTTAAATTGATTTTCTACCGTCAATATAAAAATTACCTGATTTATACAGATTTTAACATATTAT
>CAZLMS010000004.1:0-20157 GCA_964560645.1 uncultured Flavobacteriales bacterium
GCTTATTAGAAAAAAGTTTTAGGTCAGCTACTTAAAAATCAAGAAATTATCCCCATCTCTTTTGCAACCTGCCACATATAATTCAATGCTTCTTGCTTATCGTTTTTTATTTTCCCTTCCAAAATAGCATCTTTGATTTTTTCTTTAATGATTCCCACTGTTTTAGACGGAGGTATGCCTAATAATTTTATGATTTCATCGCCTGAAACCGGAGGCTGAAAATTTTTAATTCTGTCGCGTTCTTCTAAATCCCGTAATTTCTGATAAACTTTCTCAAAATTTTGCAAATATTTTTGAACTTTTCGCTCATTTTTAGAAGTGATATCCGCTTTGCAGAGCAACATCAAATCGTCTAAATCGTCGCCTGCTTCAAAAAGCAACCTCCTTAATGCCGAATCCGTTACCGTGTCTTTTACCAACGCTATGGGCCTTAAGTGGAGTTTCACCAATTTTTGCACGTATTTCATCTTAGAATCCAAGGGTAATTTAAGACGCCGGAATATTTGAGGCACCCACTTTGCGCCTAAATCTTCGTGTCCGTGAAAAGTCCATCCTTTTTGTTCGTCGAAGCGTTTGGTAGCGGGTTTGGCAATATCATGTAAAATTGCCGCCCAACGCAACCATAAATTACCGGATTGTTCGGCTACATTATCCAATACTTTTAATGTATGATAAAAATTATCTTTGTGCGACATGCCGTTAATGGTCTCCACACCTTGCAAGTTTGCCAATTCCGGAAAAATAATATGAAGTAACCCGGTATCAAACAACAAACGAAATCCAATGGACGGTTTGGGTGCTGCTATTATTTTGTTTAACTCGTCGGTTATGCGTTCTTGTGAAACTATTTTAATACGCTCTTTGTTTTTGGAGATAGCTTCGAGCGATTTTTGCTCTATTTGAAAATTCAATTGAGTGGCAAAACGAATGGCTCTCATCATCCTCAAAGGGTCGTCGGAATAAGTTTGGTCAGGGTCGAGCGGGGTGCAAATAATTTTATTCTCCAAATCTTGTAGTCCGTTAAAAGGGTCATAAAGTTTGCCAAAATCTTCTTTGTTTAAAGATACAGATAGCGCATTTATGGTAAAATCTCTTCGTTTTTGGTCGTCTTCCAAAGTACCGTCTTCTACAATGGGTTTACGGGAATTCGCTCTGTATGATTCTTTTCTTGCTCCTACAAATTCTATCTCAAAATCAGGTGTTTTTACTTGTGCCGTTCCAAAATTTTTGAATATTGCCAAATGGGAGCCGGGTATTTTTTCCGCCACTTTTTCCGCCAACTTTATTCCACTGCCTACACAAACCACGTCTATATCTTTAGGTTGTTTTCTTTTCAAAAGAATATCACGCACATACCCTCCTATCACATAAGCTCTTACCCCCAATTCTTCCGCCGATTTTTGTATCACCTCAAAAACAGGATGCTGAATATATTCGGAAAGGTTTATGTTATTTTCGGATAATTTCAATTTCTCCATGATATCCCAACCGCAAAATAGCCGAAGGTTGTGCTTTTCGATTTTTCTCTTCAGGCAAATTTATCACATAATCAGCTTGATTGAGAATTTCGGGAGAAATTTCATGAAAAGAAGCCGGTGCGGATTGCCCGGAAATATTTGGAGAAGTGGATATTAAAGGTTTTCGATAGCGGGCTATCAGTTGGTTTACAAATCCGTTTTTAACCATTCTTATCGCTATTCCTTTATCTGATTGCAATACAGCAGGTAAACCATTTGCTTCAGGATATATTATAGTAGTAGGTTTTTCCGATAAATCAATAATATCCCACGCTAATTCGGGTACTTCTTTGACATATCTGTTAAGCATAGCGTCATCGGCTACAAGTACTATGAAGTTTTTTTCTTTCGGACGTTTTTTAATTTCATATATTCTCGAAATAGCTTCTTCGTTGGTGGCATCGCAACTTAAGCCCCATATAGTATCGGTAGGAGTTAGAATTACACCTCCTTGTTCTAAAACCTCAACAGCTTTTTTTATTTCTCCGTCTATGTAAGATTTCTTCTGAGTAGCCATAGTTTCACATATCGCATAAAAACAGCATACGATGCTAAAAAAGAGTATGTTAAACCGGGAACACCGTCTAAAAATCCCAATTTGATAACATAATGCTTCATAAATCTGAAGGCGGGTTTTACAAAAAAATGATAGGGTGTTAAACTTCCTGTTTTTTTGTCGTAATCTTTGGCTTGCCATGTGGCATACCTGTTGAGTTTACTAATGTGTTTGTCAATGCCTTTATAGGTATTATGAACAATTTTATTTTTTAAAAACCCTACTTTTCCGTCGGCTATAATTTCTGCATGCACATGTTTATTTTCATATCTGCATTTAGACTTTCTGAAAAGCCGTATCACCTTATCACCTTGCAACCCGGAATAGTTCATTTTTTTATTCATGAAATAGTTTTGCCGGTACATCCAAAAAGCCACCTCTTTAGGATTGTGATTAACCGTTTCTATAATTTCTTTTTGAAGAGATTCGGGCAAATATTCGTCGGCATCCAATAAGACAATCCATTCGTTATGCACCATGGGTATGGCTCTGTTTTTCTGTGCTGCAGAGTTTTCATATTCATGTTGAACAATAAAATCGGTGTATTTTTTGGCAATGTCCAGCGTTTTGTCCGTACTATAAGAATCTATCACTAAAATTTCATCGCAAAACTGAACAGATTGAAGTGCTTTTTCAATATTTTGTTCTTCGTTAAAACAAGGAATAATTGCTGATATTTTTGTTTTTTCCGGCAAAAGGATATGTTTTATACAGCGATGTTGTATTCTCTTAATACTTCATTAAGAGAAGTTTTCAAGTCGGTGCTTTCTTTTCTTTCTCCTATAATTAAGGCACAGGGGACCTGATATTCGCCGGCGGGAAATTTTTTGGTATAACTTCCGGGGATTACCACTTTTCGAGACGGGACAACTCCTCTGTATTCTACAGGCTGAGATTGGGTAACATCAATAATTTTAGTGGATTTGGTTAATACTACATTAGCTCCTAACACGGCTTCTTTCTCAACTCTAACCCCTTCCACTACAATACATCTGGAACCTATAAAACAGCCGTCTTCAATAATAACAGGTGCCGCTTGAGGGGGTTCCAAAACCCCTCCTATTCCCACTCCTCCGCTCAAATGCACATTTTTACCTATTTGAGCGCAAGAACCTACTGTTGCCCAAGTATCTACCATTGTTCCGCCATCCACATAAGCGCCTATATTTACATACGAAGGCATTAGAATAACGCCCGGTGCTAAATAAGAACCGTAGCGGGCAATTGCATGAGGCACTACCCTAACTTTTTGAACTGCAAAATTTTTCTTTAAAGGGATTTTATCGTGAAATTCAAAAGGCGGCACTTCTACGGTTTTCATTTTCCGGATAGGAAAATATAGTAAAATGGCTTTTTTTATCCATTCGTGAATTATCCAATCTTGGCTGTTTTCGGAGGGTTCTGCTACTCTGATAATTCCTTTATCTAATAATTCTACCGTTTCGCAAACGGCTTCTTGAACTTCTTTTTCCTCAAGCAAGTTTCGGTTTGTCCAAGCTTCTTCAATTGCTTCCGTTAAATGTTCCATTCATCAAGAAAATTTTCTTCGTCTACAGGAAACGTGTTTACTTCTACATCGAGCATTATTCGAATATCATCTGCTATAATGAGCATATCTTCGTCGTCGTCTTCATAATAAAAATCCACGGTAAAATCGGTTTTTTCTTTAAGTATTTCCAGTAATGTAACCAATTGGGCAAAAGAAGAAGAATTAAAATAATCTACTTTTAATTCAACTTTAAAAGGCTTTCCGGGATGTTGATATTCTTTAGCCCACTCAATAGCAGGTTCGTAAACACGCCGGGCGTTTTCGGGAACGCTATGCCCGTATATTGTTAACACATTGGTTTCCGGAGAATAATAAAACCCCGGATTGATTACATCGTTTTTTATATTAAGCGGTTTCACGCCGTAAAAATAATACTTTTTTTAGTCCATTATTGAAAAGCAAAAAGCCAATGCGGATGCATTGGCTTTTCCATATTTTCATAAGTTCTTTTAGTGATGTGCCAAGTATTCGGCAACGCCTTCGTGAGATGCTTTCATTGCTTCTTCTCCTTTATGCCAGTTAGCCGGGCAAACTTCTCCGTATTTTTCAAAATGTTGAAGTGCATCTACCATTCTTAAGACTTCGTCCACGCTTCTTCCTAACGGGAAATTGTTAACAACCTGATGATGTACGGTACCTTCCTTGTCAATTAAAAATAATCCTCGATAAGCAATCATAGGACCTGTGGCAATCAACATTCCGTTTTCGTCCATATCGTAATCGCCTGCCAATACTCCGTAGTTGTAACTTATGGTTTTATCGGTATCGGCTACAATAGGATAGGTTACTCCTTTAATTCCGCCTTGCTCTTTGGGCATTTGCAACCATCCCCAGTGAGATTCTTCGGTGTCGGTAGAACATGCTACTACTTCCACATCACGCGATTTAAATTCTTCTAATTTTTGCTGGAATGCAAATAATTCCGTAGGACAAACAAAAGTAAAATCTTTAGGATAAAAGAAAAACACTACATACTTTTTTCCTAAAAATTGGTCTAATGAAAAGTTTTCTACAATCTCTCCGCCGTTTATTACTGCGGGAGCGCTAAAATGAGGGGCTTTTTTTCCTACTAGTGTCATGGTTTTTAATTTTTATGGTTTGTAATTGTTTACAAAATTATATTAAAAAGGTTTTATTATGCCAACAAATCTTTTAAAAATTGTTAAGGTACTGAAATATTAGAACGTTTTTGTAAGTCCTATAAAAATACCGGTAGCACCTCTTGTTCCCAAAGCACTTTTCCAAGGAATGAAAGAATACTGATTAGATTGATTGGGGGCTAAGAATTTTATTTCGGCATTAAACCACATTTTTTCCCACGCTTTCCATACTATTCCTGTCTGGGGATTATATATCCATCGCTGAATTTGAGGCTGTTCGTTAGCTCTATATTTTGCTAATTCAAACCAATTAGACACACCGGCATATATGTAACTTTGCTTTTTGCCCAAATACCAATAAGCATTCACATCTATTTGCGGCCAAATTTTCAATATCGGGTCGTTTAAATCTTTGATGATATTAAGTGCAGGGCTTAAAGAAATAGACGGGACATATTTTTTTCCTTGATATATTTTTTTGGTTACTCCTAAATCTAATTGTAAGTTATTAAAATAAAGAGCTGTAGTATGCAGTCCTCCGAATGCGGTTAATGTAGAATCTATTCCGTATCCGTATGAAAAAGAAGTAAGCGGGAGCGGAATTGTCATTCCTCCGTAATCAATCAATTCTCCGCCAAAGCTAAACCCGACTGCAGATTGTTTTTCCTGAAGGGGCTCTACAAACCGAGATGGTGCGCAAGCGCTTAACCATAAAATCGGAAGGGCATATAATAACCATTTTTTCATTGCGGACAAAAATACGAAAATCTCGGTATGCCGAGATTTTCGGTCGTTTCAGTATGTTTATTTTAGGTTATTAATTTATGAGAAATCGTAACATATAAGTGTAGGTAATTCCGTATGCATTGCCATTTTAACGGTTACACTTTTATGAAAAATTTTATCGAAAAGCGTATGTCTTCTTCCTATTAAACACAACATATCGGTTGTTTCCCTGTCAGTGTAATCTTCCAGTGTATCCAATACATCTTCGCCTTCTATTACCTCAATATCTTTAATGGTGTAATCGTTTATTTTAACAGACGTTGGTATTACCTCTGTTTCTTTATTCTTAACGGTTACAGCTTTCAAATTCGCATTGCATATTTTGCGGATATAGGAAAGCATTTCTAGGTTTGCTTCATCAAAAGGCTTACCGTCGTATGCCAGCAACATGTTTTGCGGTTTTTTGCTTGTATCGGCTTCTTCGGGTACTACTAAAACAGGTCGTTCTGCCATACGAACCACTTCTGCGGTATTGCTTCCTACCAATACTTCTTTTACGCCCGAAGCCCCTTTGGTTCCCATTACAATTAAATCTACTCCATAGTTGCGAACCATATATTGCACTCCATATTCCAATGTGCCTTTTACCGATTCATAACTCATCTCGAATTTCAGTTCATTATATTTTTCGGACAATTTCCGGTGCAATTTTCTCAAGTTCTTAATGGAATCTTCTTTTAGAATATCGTCTATGGAAACCAACATTGCTGCTCCTGCTTGAGGCGGCATGTAGGCATTGAGCAGAAAATATTCCACAGTTTCCTCTTTAAACAAGTTTATAGCATACTCAATTGATTTTAAGGAATTTTCCGAAAAATCGGTAGGTAAAAGAATTTTTTTCATTTCATTAAGATTTTTTGCCCGATGATTGAGATATTAAAGCAAATCCGATAACAACCATTATCAAAGTTATTAAAAATCCGATTAGTAATGCAGAAGGTGATGATACATCCATTCTTACATATACAAAATTAAAAGGCAGTAAAATGGCTGCTAAAATAACTATCCAACCGATTGTTTTCTTGTTCATAACTAAAAATTTTTAGTCAAAATAAAATTTCTTTCGGGAAAAAGAGACTGACTAAAGTTAGTAAACCGGAATGATTTTTGTCATTTTTTTAATCAATCTAAAAAAATCCATTGAATTCCCGCCTGAAACCAACGGCCGTAAACAGGATATTGCGGCAATAAATAATAGTTGTTGCCCGTAAATCCGTCGTTAATGTGTAAAATATTTACAAATGCCTTAAATGTTTTGATTTGAGCAGTAAAAAGAAAATCCAACACCGGGTAATTTCCTTGAATTGAATTATTTTGCAACATGTAATTTCGATAAACCGGATTCCATGTGTTTAAATATGCTTGAGAAAACCAACTGACTTTAATTCCGGTAGTAAAGTTGATTTTTTTCTTAAACAAATGGTACCGGAAAAAAATATGACTGCTCAATATCCATTCGGGCAAACGGTAAACGTCAAATGCACCAAGCGAACGATTATGTTGTAAATTATTATCCAAACCTGCAAACTTGTAATAAAAAGGTTGCCGGAGTGTTATTTGCAACAGCTGACCGTCGGCTTGATAAAAATTTCCGTCTGAATATAAGTATGCTTTGTTTTTATCGTTGCGATAGGTTATTTGCAAACCGGTATTATACGGATGCCAATACAACTCTGCCTTTCCTTTAATGACTTCTTGAAATTTTGTAATATCGGAGTGCCAATAAGCCATTACCGAAGGTTTTTGAGTTATTCGCACCAATTGTATTTTCCATTGAAATTTTGAAGAATCTCTCAACAAGTTACCGTAGCTTATTTTCACCTGATTAGCACCGGCATTATATCCGTTAAACACATATTTTCCCTGTGCTTTAAACCGGAAATATTGAAAAAACATTTCGGAACTCCATTCGTTGAAATATATTTTTGAGTTTCTCCACCACATTTCGGAAGGTTGAAAATTAAGCATCATTGCCATGCTCATTTTACGCTTATTTAATTGTACCCCCATTTGTTGATTTGCCGTAAAAAAATACATGGAATCTTGCCACTCCGCATCATTGAAAACATCAAATTCTCCATAATGCAAGTAAGCCGTAGAGTCCGTTAAATCATCCTGAAAAACAGCTGTTTCTCTATTTATATCGGATTGATATAAAACAATAAGCGTTTCCGTTATTTTCTTTTGCAGGTTTGCCGTCAAGTGCAATCTTTTATATTTATTGAGTGCATTGCTAAAATAAGTATCGGCATATCTTCTGTCGGAAATTAAGAAGTTTAAACTATCGTCTCTTAGTCCTCCATACTCCTGTACGCCGGTTCGCAGGTAATTATATTTCAAAGTGGCTTTCCATCCTTTATATTTCCCATGGAACCAACCTGCTATGTTAAAATAAGCGTTTTTAGAATTGGAATAAAACCCATCGGTATAAAAGGTATTGATAGCGTTAAACATTCTGACATGGCGTGATACATATTGCTGATGTTTAGAAACAAAATGTTGATAGTTGTTACTTCCGGTTTTAAAAAACAAATCGGTACGAACAGAATCTTTTGCGGCTTTTAATAAGGAATAAGGTACTGCTCTCGGAAAAGCAAAACCATGAAGTGTTTGAAAAGTTGTATCGGGAGAAAAATAAAGCGGTGCTGCCGTGTAGCCGGGAGTTAAAAGATATTCTTGCGAGGAATTATAATATAAAGATGTGTCTTGGGCTTCGGCAGATATAAATAACAAACATCCCCAAAAAACGAAACTCCATTTCCATATCACATCTTTAACAAAACACATTTATTTAAACAGCTTGAGCAAGTCATTTCCGTTGGCGTATATCATTAACATCAGCAACAAAAGCATTCCTGCCAACTGTGCGTATTCCAATACTTTTTGGTTGGGTTTGCGACCGGTAATAATTTCATACAACAAAAACATTACATGTCCTCCGTCGAGGGCGGGAATAGGTAAAATATTCATAAAAGCTAAAATAACCGACAGAAATGCGGTCATTTCCCAAAATACTTGCCAATCCCAAACGGGAGGAAACATATTGCCTATGGCTCCAAAACCGCCTATTCCTTTGTATGCACCGGTACTGGGATTAAGAATTAGGGCAAATTGTTTGACATAGAAAGTTAAACGGTCGTATGCTTTTTGAACCCCTGCAGGAAAAGATTCAAAAAATCCGTATTTCTTGGTTTCAAATTGATAGATACCGGCTTTTCGCATTTCTTCTAACGAATATATATGGGGAATAAATCCTATTTTTCCGTCTGCCGATACTTTTACATTCAGCAAAAGTTGTTCTCCGCCCCGCTCTACGGTTAATTGCACGGTTTGATTTTTATGCTGCATTAACACACTTCTCAATTCATCAAAATATTTTACCGGCTGATTGTTTATTGCCAAGATTTTATCACCATCTCGCAAACCTGCCTTATAGGCGGCTGTAGTATCCGGAACTTTGGCAACCTCGAAAGGGGTTCGCGGATAAAACAAAATGGTTTTCCCTCCTTTTTCCACCAGTTTTTCAATAAAGTTTTGAGGGATTTGCAATTCCAAAATTTGACCGTTTCGCTCTACTTGAACTGTTTTTGCATAAAGCATCTTAGCCATAATTTCGGAATAGCGTTCTATCGGTTCTTCGTTTACTTTTAATATTTTATCGCCGTTTTGAAATCCTAAATCATACGCTAAAGAATCCATTATCATTACCCCATCTTTCATGTTTTTTACGGGTAAATAACTTTCTCCCCATACAAACAGCGTCATGGCATATATAACTATTGCCAATAAAAGATTTACCACTACACCTCCTATCATGATAATGAGCCTTTGCCATGCCGGTTTTGCTCTAAATTCCCATGGTTGCGGAGGTTTGTTTAATTGTTCGGTATCCATGGATTCATCCACCATACCGGCAATTTTGACATAACCTCCCAGAGGTATCCAGCCTATGCCGTATTCGGTTTCTCCTTTTTTAAATTTGAATAACGAAAACCACGGGTCGAAAAACAAATAAAACTTTTCTACTTTCGTTTTAAAAAGTTTAGCGGGAATAAAATGCCCTAATTCGTGGAGTATTACTAATATTGAAAGACTTAAAATAAGTTGCGCTCCTTTAATTAAAAATGTTTCCATAAAATTAAATCAAATTAAATGCTTGTTCTCTTGCTTGTTCGTCGGACCAAATATAATCTTCCAATTGAGGCTTCTCGATATATGGTACCGAATTTAATATTTGCTCGTTAAGCTGAGCTATTTCCAAAAACGATATTTTATCGTCTAAAAACAATTGCACGGCTACTTCGTTGGCAGCGTTTAATATACAAGGTTTATTCCCGCCTTGTTCCATTGCATCGTAAGCCAATTGCAAATTTTTAAATGTTTCTTTGTCGGGTTGTTCAAATGTCAATTGGGGGTAGTCCATAAAATTAAATCGGGGAAAATTGGAAGGTAATCTTACAGGATATGTCAATGCATATTGAATAGGTAATTTCATGTCGGGAAGTCCCATTTGGGCTTTCATACTTCCGTCTTGAAATTGAACCACGGAATGAACAATAGATTGCGGATGAATAATTACGTCTATTTGTTCGGGTTTCAGTCCGAAAAGCCATTTGGCTTCAATAACTTCCAGCCCTTTGTTCATAAGCGTTGCCGAATCAATGGTGATTTTTTGCCCCATTGACCAATTGGGATGTTTCAACGCCTCCGATTTGGTAACTTTTGCTAAATCTTCTTTTTTTCTTCCTCTAAAAGGTCCGCCGGATGCCGTTAAATATATTTTTTCTACAGGATTATGAAATTCTCCCGTTAAGCATTGAAAAATAGCCGAATGCTCGGAATCCACCGGATAAATGTTCACTCCGTTTTCACGAGCCATCCGCGTAATCATCTCCCCTGCCACCACCAATGTTTCTTTGTTTGCCAGCGCAATTTGCTTTTTTCCTTCAATGGCTGCAATAGTCGGCTTTAATCCGGCATATCCCACCAGCGCCGTAAGCACAATATGAATACCCGAAGTTTGAACGGCTTGGCACAAAGCATCTATACCCGCATATACTTTAATATCGTCTTCCCAAAGAGCATTTTTTACATACTGATAGTGCTTTTCTTCAGTAATTACTACAATGTTGGGTTGAAATTTTTTGGCTTGTCGGATAAGTAAATCTGCGTTGTTATGAGCCGACAATAACTCAACGCTAAAATATGCTTGCTGTTCTTCTATTACTTCTAAAGCCTGCTTTCCTATAGAACCTGTAGAACCTAATATGGCTACCCCTTTTTTTTCTTGACTCATAGCCTGCAAAATTGCGAAAAATAAATATATACCAAAGATTTGTTTTTTTAGTATGCTGTATACAATCTCCTTTATTTCAATTTAGACGAATAATCTTCACCTCCCGGAAAACAAGCTGTCAATATAAACAGAAAGATTGGTAATTTGAGGAAGCGTAACGGGAATAATGGTATCTATCTTCCGGTTTTGATGGTTGAGTACTAAAAAGGAAGAGGTGGAAAGAATACGAGAATCGGTAAACTTATTTTGAAAATCAAGCAACACATTTTTTTGATTAAGCAAAGGAGCTATATCTATCATGCTTCCCTTTGTACTGGCAATGACAAAAACTCCCGGACGATTCAAAAATTTTCGAATCAGATTCACAAAATTCTTATTACACGACAAACAGGCATTATCCTGTATAACAAAAACATACTTTAAACTATCCGTAGAATTTATTTGAGCGTTTTTCCGTATTTTTTCCGAAAATTCATTAAAACAAAATGTCTATCATCAGTTTAACCGAAAAAGAAAATAATAAATCTTTGCAGAATTGATAATTTTATTACATTTGCACACCTTAAAAATCGGCATGCCAACCAAAGTAAAAATATTTGCAGGCTCTAACTCTCAAGCATTAGCTGAAAAAATTGCACTTTCCTACGGTGTATCATTGGGAAACGTAAAACTTTTTAAATTTAGCGACGGTGAAATTCAACCCTCGTACGAAGAAACCGTAAGAGGCGCACATGTATTTATTGTTCAATCAACTAACCCTCCCGCCGAAAATCTTTTGGAGCTTTTGCTTATGATTGATGCCGCCAAAAGAGCATCGGCACGTTATATCACAGCCGTTATTCCTTATTTCGGATATGCCAGACAAGACCGAAAAGATCGCCCCCGGGTATCAATCGGTTCAAAACTGGTTGCCAATCTCCTGTCGGCTGCCGGTGTTACAAGAATAATGACTATGGATTTGCACGCCGACCAAATTCAAGGTTTTTTTGAGGTTCCGGTTGATCATCTTTTTGCTTCTACGGTATTTGTTCCCTACATCAAAAGCCTGAACCTGTCTAACATGATTATGGCTGCTCCCGACACGGGAGGAACCAAAAGAGCCAACTCTTATGCCAAACATTTCGATGTGGATATGGCTATTTGCTACAAACAAAGAAAAGTAGCCAATCAAGTAGCCGACATGACCGTAATAGGAGATGTAAAAGGAAAAGACGTTGTATTGGTAGATGACATTATTGACACAGCAGGCACATTGGTGAAAGCTACTGACATGTTCTTAGAAAACGGGGCTAATTCCGTAAGAGCTTTAATTTCTCATCCTGTTCTTTCAGGACCGGCTTATGAGCGTATCGAAGCGTCAAACTTAACGGAATTGGTTGTTACCGACACCTTGCCGCTAAAAAAAGAATCTTCCAAAATAAAAGTACTGTCCGTAGCTGATATGTTTGCGGATGTAATTAGAAACGTAGTAGATTACAAATCAATAAGTGCTCATTTTATTATTTAAAAAAATACCATTATGGAATCAGTATCAATTAAAGGAACAAAAAGAGAAAAACTCGGAACAAAATTTGCCAATCAACTTAGAAAAGAAGGAATGGTTCCCTGCGAAATCTATTCTTCGGAAGGAAATATCCATTTTTATGCAGATGCACGGGTTTTTAATCCTATTATCTATACCCCAAAAACCTATATCGTAAATATAGAGGTGGACGGCAAAGAATATAAAACCATTGTAAAAGAAATGCAATTTCATCCGGTAAAAGACAATGTAATACACATTGACTTTATGGAACTACAAGAAGACAGACCCGTGAAAACTACCGTTCCGGTAGAACTTACGGGAGTTTCCGAAGGGGTAAAAGCCGGAGGTAAATTGCGTTTAAATATGCGAAGATTAAAAATTAAAGCCCTTCCCAAACACCTTCCCGATTCTATCAAAGTAGCCATTGATGATTTGCAAATAGGACAATCCATTAAAGTTGGAGACTTGCAAATAGAAAATGTAGAATTGCTTGATGCAAAAAACGCTGTTATTGTGGCAGTGAAAATGTCTCGTAAAGCACTGTCTCAAGCTGCAGCTGCTGCTGAGTCTGAATAATGAAATTTTTAATTGTCGGTTTAGGAAATATCGGACAAGAATATTCGGAAACCAGACATAATATCGGTTTTAAAATCCTCGATTCATTAGCAAACGAATCGGGGATTTTTTTTACCTCCGACCGGTATGCCGATAAAACCCTCCTTAAATATAAAGGACGGCAACTTATTCTTATTAAACCCACTACCTACATGAACCTGAGCGGAAAAGCCGTTAATTACTGGATACAAAAAGAAAAAATTCCTCTTGAGAATATATTGGTGATTACCGATGATATTTCTTTACCGTTCGGCAAAATAAGAATCAAAAAAAAAGGTAGCGACGGCGGGCATAACGGACTAAAACACATTATAGAAACTTTAGGAAGAAACGACTTTCCAAGACTCCGATTCGGTATTGGAAATAATTTTCCCAAAGGACGACAAGTAGAATATGTGCTTGGAAAATGGACTGAAGAAGAACAAAATCAATTACCCGAAAGAATAGATTCCGCTAAAAAAGCAATACTGGCATTTGCTACCATAGGAATAGACAGAACCATGAACGAATTCAATAATAAATGATGTCATCGGATTGAACGTCATTTTCACCTCTTCTACTTCTCCCCTGTCCTAAACTGCTATTTTTCGTAAAAATGCATCTCTTTTACATATTCATAAACCGGTTCCGTAAGAAGATACCGCACGTCTTTTCCTTTCTTGATGGCTTCTCTGATAAAACTTGCCGATAATTTCATTACGGGAACATCTTCAAAATATTGCACCTTCGGATGGCTAATAAATGTGTTATCGCTAAACTTTTCCGTCTCTTTTTTTTCTTGTTCGGTTAAAGCCCGCGGATATACATAAATTTCCACTTGCTTAAGCAATTCTTCGTGATTTTTCCATTTGTGAAAAGAGCGCAAATTGTCTTCCCCCATTATCAAAACAAACGATTTGTCGGGATATTTTTCTTTCAAATATACAATAGTGTGTATCGTATAAGAAGGTTTGGGTAATTTAAACTCAATATCGCTTACTTGAATGTGAGGGTTATCCTCTACGGCAATTCGAGCCATTGCCAAACGATGGTAATCTGCCAGAAGAGACTTTTTTTGTTTTAACGGATTTTGTGGCGAAACTACCAACCAAACCTTGTCGAGCGAAGTAAATTCAGCCATATAATTAGCTATAATCAAATGCCCTACATGAATGGGGTTAAAAGTTCCGAAAAAAAGCCCTATTTTTTTATTATTCATTGAGAAAATTTCTTATAAATTTTTCGGCATCTGCAACAGCATGAGAAAGATTGTCGTTCACTACAATTTTATCAAATTCTTTTGCTTTGGCAATTTCTTCCTTTGCTTTATTCAATCGCATTTTTATTTTTTCTTCGGCTTCGGTTTTTCTCTGTCGCAGGCGTTCTTCCAGCACTTCCATGGAAGGCGGCATAATAAAAATAGCTAACGCCCTGTCTTTAAATATCTTTTTCAAATTCAACCCTCCAACTACATCTACATCAAAAATTACATGCTTTCCTTCATTCCATATCCGCTCAATTTCGGATTTTAAAGTTCCGTAATATTGATTAGGATACACCTCTTCCCATTCTATAAACTCGTTATTTTCAATTCGTTTTTTAAATTCTTCGGGCGATAAAAAATAGTAATCTTTGCCATTTTGTTCATTGGCTCGTCGAGGTCTTGAGGTGGCAGATACCGAAAATTCCAATTCCGGAAATATTTTTAACAAATGATGTACAATAGTCGTTTTGCCTGCCCCTGACGGTGCCGAAATTATTATACACTTTCCTTTTTTATTCATTTACAACACGTTTAGAGATTGCTCCTTTATTTTTTCGAGTAAATCTTTCATATTAACCACTATTTTTTGAATTTCCGAATGATTAGCTTTAGAACCGATAGTGTTGATTTCCCTTCCGATTTCTTGAGCTATAAAGTTTATTTTTTTCCCCACCGCCTGACTTTCCGAATGTATGGTTTCTAATAAATAACCGCAATGATTTTTCAATCGCACTTTTTCTTCGTTAATGTCATACTTTTCCAGATAATAAATCAACTCCTGTTCAAATCTGTTCTCGTCTATGGCAATATCATTCTGTTGCAAAGCTTCATAAAGACGTTTTTTAGTATTTTCAATTCGTTCTTTTTCATATTTTTCTATCATCGGAATAAAATGAACTATCTCTTTAACATGAGACTCTATGTCTTTGAGTAAAGCTTCACCTTCTTGTTTTCTAAATTCAACGGTTTGGGCAGCCGCTTTTTCCACCGTTTCAAAAACAGCCTGTTTTTCCGCTTCCGAAATATCCGTCTCTTCCGATTTTAATACTTCGGGCATTTTTAATAACAATTCAATCACATTGGAAGACTGTTGCCCGATGCGTTGTTCCAATTTTTTTATTTCCTCATAATAACAAGAAGCCATTTCCACATTGATGGTATAAGAATTTTTTCCCGATTGGTCTTCTACCGTAATATATACGTCAATTTTTCCTCTAACAAGCAGTTGTGCAATTCTTTTGCGAATATCGGTTTCCAAAGAGCGATAATAAGAAGGCATTCGAACATTTACATCTGCCTGTTTACTGTTTACAGATTTTATTTCGACAATAATTTTTTTATCGGCGGAAAAACTCTCTGCCTTTCCGTATCCTGTCATTGAATATATCATCCGAAAATTTTGGGTAAAATTAAGGTTTTTGAAAAAGCGATATTTTTCTTTTGCAAAAAGTTCTTATTTTGCAAGTGTATGATGGAAGGAATTGTAATAAAATCTACCGGAAGTTGGTATAAGGTAAAAGTAAAAGAAAATATTACCGATGCCAAAATAAGAGGAAAACTCAGGTTAAAAGAGTTTAAAACCACCAATCCGATAGCTGTAGGAGACCGTGTGATAATAGAACCGTCAGACAATAAAGAGCCTGCTAAAATTGTAGAAGTATTGCCCCGTAAAAATTACATTATCCGAAGAGCCTCCAATCTTTCCAAGCAATATCACATTATAGCCGCTAATATTGACCAAGCACTATTAGTAGCAACCATTAAAGAGCCTTATACTTCCAAAATGTTTATAGACCGCTTTTTGGTAGCTGCGGAAAGCTTTCGTATTCCCACTTTTATAGTGTTCAACAAGTGTGATTTATGGGAAGAAAAAGATGTGGAAAAATTTGTAGAATTAGAGGAAATATATCTGTCTGCCGGCTATGAAATTTTTTACACATCGGCTACGGAAAGACTTTATTTGGAACAACTGAAAAGCATCTTAAAAAATAAAATTACCCTTCTATCCGGAATGTCGGGGGTCGGGAAATCTTCTTTAATTAACGCCGTAGAACCTTCACTCCAACTAAAAACCGCCAAAATTTCGGAAGTTCATAAAACCGGCAAACATACAACTACTTTTGCGGAAATGTATTCGTTTAGTTTTGGCGGATATTTAATTGATACGCCTGGTATAAGAAGTTTTGGTTTAGCTGATATAGAAAAAGATAAATTGTCTCATTATTTCCCGGAAATGAGAAAATATATGCGCCAATGTAAATTCAATAATTGTCTTCATATAAACGAACCGGGCTGTGCCGTAAAAGAAGCTGTAGCTAACGGAAAAATTTCCGAGTCTCGATATGTCAATTATCTGGAAATGTATTATGACGAAAACGAAAAATATCGAAAACCATGAGGGCAGTAATACAAAGAGTTTCGGAAAGCCGGGTAAAAATAAATAATCAAATTGCAGGCGAAATAAAAAAAGGAATGCTAATCTTATTGGGAATTGAAGAGGATGATAATTATGAAGACATCAGGTGGTTAGCTTCAAAAATCGTAAATCTTCGGATTTTTTCCGACACAAATGGGAAAATGAATTTATCAGTGAAGGACATAGACGGCGGTTTATTAGTTGTCAGTCAATTTACACTACATGCTTCTACAAAAAAAGGAAACAGACCTTCTTTTGTGAAAGCTGCAAAACCCGAAAAGGCAATTCATTTGTATAATCAATTTATAAAAGAATGCGAACAATTGATGAACAAAAAAGTTGAAACCGGGCAATTTGGAGCAAATATGGAAGTTTACCTTGTAAATGAAGGTCCCGTAACTATTATTATAGATTCTAAAAACAAAGAGTAATGACTTTAAACGATTTGCAAAAAACAGTGGATGAATGGATACGTACAAACGGTGTCCGTTATTTTAATGAACTTACCAATATGGTCTTACTCACGGAAGAAGTCGGTGAATTAGCCAGAATTATGGCTAGAAAATACGGCGAACAATCTTTTAAAAACGGGGAAAGTGAAAATAGCTTAGCAGATGAAATTGCCGATGTTTTATTTGTATTAACATGCATTGCTAATCAAACCGGCGTAGATTTAGAAACTGCTTTTCAAAAAAGCATTGAAAAGAAAACCCGGAGAGATAAAAACCGCCACCGGAACAATGAAAAATTGAAAAAATAAAAAGCTTCTTTTATTTGTGCCTTCATCACAAAAAGTAAGTTCAATAAAAAAGCTCGCTTAATTGCGAGCTTTTTCAATTGACTTCAGCTTGTTTTGTTTTCTTATTCTTGAGTTAAAGTCATATTTGTAGTAGTGCTACTTGTTTCGTCATACTTAGTTGTTGTAGTAGTAGTGGTCGTAGAACCTCCGTTATTACTGGTTGACTCGCTGGTTTGAGTACCTTGTTCTGTAGAGTTCATCACTCTTACAACCTTCATTTCTTTATTTTTCAACATTACAAGCTCCCATACTTCATCAGGCTCTGATGTGTCATAAGTATGATTAGTAGGAGTTTTAGTGGTTTTATCGTTACTGTCAAAATCATCCCAATTAGGAGGCAAACTATTATCTGTATCAGTATAGTCATAATTTGTTTCATTTACAGTACTTCCTGATTCGGTTTGATACCAAATAGCAATTCTTTGCTTGTTTTTCATTTCATCGGCTTTGTTTTTTCCTAAGAAAGCCCAAGTACCTGTTTTAGTTTTATCTTCTGTTTCGGTATGAGTTGTTTTCTTATCATACCCTGTTTCTGTTTCTGTTGTTTCGATGCTTTTTGAAAAACTTTTTTTCATCTCAAAAGTACCGTCTTTCTTAAAGCTGAAAGTTTGAGAAAAAGAAACAGTAGCCGTTCCCGTAGTAGTATTGGTAGTAACCGTACCGGAATTTTTAATTTCTGATTTTTCAGTATAAGAAGTTCCGCTAATGGTGGTTTCATTTTTATTATAATCACCGTTGTCATACGTACTTGTTGAAGTAGAAGATTCCGAATAAGTAGAACCATCCCAACTGATGCTAGACGTACTTTCTTCTTTTACAAGATCTCCTTCATTTTGTGTATCCGGATCTTCATAATTTGTAGTACTTGTAGATGTCATATCAAAACTTTGCACAGTCCAGTCTCCTACTACTCTCGCTTTACGAGAACGAAGAGAAATTCCGGGGTCCTCTGCCCCTTTTTTACAGCTTTGCAAAGAAGGCAATACCAATGCCGCTGCTAAAACGGCTGCCAAAATTTTTGTCTTTTTCATAGTTTTTAGTTTTTAAATTTGCCTGCAAATGTATATTTAATTTTTGATTTACCAAAAAAAAACAAAAATTTTTTATCTAAAACGGCTTATAGAAGTTTTTTGTTTGCCTCCTCCGAAATTATATCCTAAAAACAATTCGTGAGAACCGACAGAATATTTACCGATTGTAGTAAGTGTGGCATCGAAAGAATATCCGAACTTAAATCCTTCGTAGCTAACTCCTGCCAATAACACTACTGCATCTTTAGAACGGTAAGAAATTCCGCCCCATACCATATCTTTATATATTACTTTGGCATTTAAATCGAACTGGGTAGGTGCTTTAAAAATAGTTTTAATCAATACTGACGGCTCTACTGCCCATTCTTTATTAAAAGCATATTTATATCCTCCCGTTAAATAATAATGTCGAACTTCTTTGTTCTGTTCCCCCAAAACCATATTGTCATTTATTTTTATTTTAGCCTGAAAAAGTTGAGGAACGGAAATACCGGCATAATAATTTTCTGAAAAGAAATAAGCACCAAAAGAAGCGTCCGGAGTTAATGCTTTGTTTTTGCTGCCGGTAATAGCCATATCGTTGGATTCATCGAGAGTTAATTCGCTTTCATCTAACACGTGTTGCCATAATCGTCCTGACAATCCCAATGCTAATTTAGCATCATCGGTTACTTGCAAATGATACGAATATGCCAATTCCAAACCGGTTTGTGAAACGGGTCCGGTTTTATCGTTCACTAATATTGCCCCTATGCCCATGTTTTCCATAATCGGCATATTGTAGCTCAACGATTGTGTTTGAGGAGCATTGGTAAATTTCATCCATTGGCTTCGCAAGGTTAAATAAACTTCCGGATTGCCTTCCGTTCCTGCCACCGCCGGATTCATTATAAATTTGTTATACATGTATTGACTCAACTGAGGTAATTGTTGAGCTGTTGCAGTACTGATTGCCACAGCTCCTATAATAATTGTCAAGTATTTTTTCATGATAGTTATATTTATCGTTTAATAGTTACTGTTCCTGTGTATGAATCTTTGCCGTCAATTGTAATTACATAATAATATGCCGCTACAGGCAAGTCTTTTCCTTTATAAGTACCGTCCCACGGAGTTGAATATCCTTCCGAACTATATACCAAATTACCCCAACGGTTAAATATCTCCACTTTCACATTATTACCGTACGACTCAATTCCTCTCAATATCCAAGTATCGTTCACACCATCGCCATTAGGAGTAAATGCCGAAGGTATATTAAAGCATGCCCCCTCTACATTATTTACGGTGGCTGTATCTACTACTGCACAAGAGGCTGCATCCGTAACGGTTACGGTATAAGTGCCTGCTGCCAACTGAACAGCTGTGGAATCGTTTTGTCCGTCACTCCAATTATAAGTATAAGGTGAATTCCCTCCTGTTACTTTCACTGTAGCCGAGCCGTTAGCGTCTTCACATCTTGCATCTGTTACTTCTACTTCTGTTTCAATAGAAGTCGTATTGGTCAATTCTACCGAACTTGTAACGGAGCAATTATTAGCATCAGTTACCGTTACCGAATAATTTCCTTCTCCTAAATTAGATATTTGAGAAGTTGTGGCTCCGGTATTCCATACGTACGTATATGGAGATGTTCCGGAAAATACGCCAACCTCCACGCTTCCATTATTTTGGTTACAAGAAGGATCAATATCCGACAATTGAACCGATAAATCAGGAATTCG
>CAZLMS010000005.1:0-19749 GCA_964560645.1 uncultured Flavobacteriales bacterium
CTCTGCCGCAAAAAGATTTTTTGTTTTGTTTTGGAGTGCGGGAATGTCAAGCCAAAATACTTTGGGGTTTTTAGGTGTAAAAAGTTTTTATTTTTTATCTACCTTTGTTACAACAGCAATGTTTTTCAATTTGCAAAACAATTTGGTATGAGATTTTTATGGTTTACACTTCTCTTTTTGTTAATGCTAAAATCTAATGCTCAAGTGGTTATTGATTATTCAAATATGCCCTCGGCAGATGATACCTTTCGCATAAGTATTTCTTCGGACAGTGTGGATTTGTCGTTTACCGGCGCTAATGTTCAATGGGATTTTTCTTATTTGCAACCGGATTCTCAAAGAATTGATACGGCTTTTGCAGTGACATCCACACCCTTGGCTTATCAACTGTATTTTAACAATCCGTTTGACCAATCTTATTTTTCGGACTATGCTTTTAAAGGGAAAGATTTTAATTTTCAAAGTGTTCAAATAACGCAAGTGATGGATTTTTTTAAAAATACGTCTTCTGCTTTGGAACAAACCGGCTTTGGAGCAAACATTAACGGAGTTCCGTCTTCCAATAAATATCAACCAAAGGAGTTGATTTACAAATTTCCGTTAAGCTATGGAGATTCCGATTCCAGCGATGCCGAATTTGGCGTGAATATTCCAAATACTTTTTACTACGGACAGAAGCGGCACAGAGTTTATTATTGCGACGGATACGGAACCGTTACTACGCCTTTCGGCACTTTTGACGCGTTGAGAGTAAAGACCGTTTTGCGGATTCAAGATACCATTTATATAGACAGTTTGGGTTTCGGGTTTAAAATTTCTCGTCCCGATGAATATATTTACACATGGTTAAGCCCTTCCGAAAAATATCCTGTTTTAAAGGTTACGGCTACCGACGTATTCGGCACACCCGTGATAAGCGCGGTGGAGTATAGAGACAACAAAAACTCTTCGTCTGCAGTAGCTACGGTTGACAGGTTTTATTCTCCTGAAATTGTCTTTAATCCGTTGTCGCAAAATATTGTTATTTCGGGAAATACTTTTAAAAAACTGTTGCTTATTGACAGCTCCGGAAAGGTGGTTTTGCAAAAATCACTTTATCAAAACACACATTCGTTTCACTGTGATTTACCTGCAGGAGTTTATATATATTTTCTTATGGGAAAAGATTTACCTGTAAGCGGAAAATTCATAGTGCCTTAATGTCAATCAGCCGGGAAATTATCAAGCATATTCCGTTTTCTCCCACTCCCGAACAAAAAGAAGCCGCTTTTCGCTTTGAGAAATTTATTACCTCGGATTTGCCTCGTTGTTTGTTTTTGATTAAAGGTTATGCCGGCACAGGGAAAACCACGTTTATAGCGGCTTTGACAGAAGCTCTTCAACACAGAGGAATAAAAACCGTACTATTGGCGCCTACGGGAAAATCGGCTAAAGTGTTGGCTTCTTACACCGGAAAAAAAGCATCTACCATTCATCGTCATATTTATTCATACAAAAAAACACCTTATACATTTTCACTTCAATTGGCTCATAATCGTTTTAAAAACACTCTTTTTATCGTGGATGAAGTGTCGCTTATTTCTACTCGTAAAAATGCTTTTACCGATGATGCGTTTTCATCGAGGGATTTGCTGGAAGATTTGCTTACTTATATTTTCGGCGGAAAAAATTGCAAAGCTGTTTTTGTAGGCGATGATGCCCAGTTGCCGCCTGTTCATCAATCCGAAAGTTTGGCGCTTAACTGGCGCTTTTTGAGAGACAGGTTTGATTTAAACATGGGCTATGTAAAAATGACAACGGTGGTAAGACAGGAACATGAATCCGGCATATTATACAACGCGTCCCTTTTGCGGAAATTCATTGAAAACCGTCAAACGGGATTTCAGTTTAGAATTGACGGGTTTGACGATGTCCGGTTTGTAGAATCGGGGGAGGTTTTTGAAGAGTTGGAGTCTGCTTTTTCCGTTTTCGGAAATAAAGAAACAGTTGTACTTACACGAAGCAACAAAAGAGCCAACATGTTTAATCAGCAGATACGCCGCGGAATTTTATGGATGGAAAATGAAATAGACGCCGGCGATGAAATTATGGCGGTAAAGAACAATTATTTCTGGTTGGACGAACAAAGTCCCGTAGGGTTTATTGCCAACGGCGAAACCATGGAGATTCTCAGCGTGTTGCGAACCGAAGAAAAATACGGATTGCGATTTGCAGATTTGGTGGTTAAAATGAGCGATTATCCCGACCATCCGGAAATAGATGTCAAAGTTATTTTGGATACGCTTTACGAAAATGCTCCGTCGCTTTCGTCCGATAAGATGGACGAACTGCATCGAAAAATTATGGAAGAATTGGATGAGAATAATCCGGAACTTTCGCATAGAGAAAAACTTATGAAAATTGAACAAAACCCTTATTACAATGCGCTCCAAATCAAATTTTCTTATGCTATTACCACTCACAAATCGCAAGGCGGACAATGGGACGCTGTTTTTATAGACCAAGGTTATATAACCGAAGAACAGATAAATACGGACTATTACCGCTGGTTGTATACAGCTGTTACCAGAGCCAAACAAAAACTTTATTTTATCAACTTTTCCAAGATATTTTTTGAAAACCTTGAAGATTTTTAATACCTTCGAAGGAGAGAGTAAAGATTTATGAAAGCGCTTTCGATGTTTATTTTAAAACTTTTCGGCTGGAAAATTGAAGGTGATTTTTCTCCGCAAGTAAAAAAATGTGTGGTGGTGGCAGCACCGCATACCAGTAATTGGGATTTTGTTTTGGGAAGAGCTGCCCTATATGTTTTGGGGATTAACGTTAAATATTTAATCAAAAAAAGCTTTTTTGTATTTCCGCTTAATTTGTTTTTCAAATTTACCGGAGGAATTGCTGTTGACCGCTCCAAACACAACAATTTGGTGGATGCCTTAGCTAATTTGTTTAATCATTATGACGATTTGAAAATAATGATAACTCCCGAAGGCACGCGCTCAAGAGTAGAAAAATGGAAAACGGGTTTTTATCATGTGGCTCAAAAAGCAAAAGTTCCCGTGGTGTTGGGTTTTTTGGATTACAAGAATAAAATAGCGGGCGTAGGGCCCACTTATTATCTTACCGGAGATTTTAATAAAGACATGGAATATATTCAGGCATTTTATCAAAACAAGAACGCTAAATTTCCCGAAAAATTCAATAAACAAATTTTTGTTGCTAAAGAAAACACCGGTAATTTGCCGAATTAGTTGTTTTTTGCAATACTGTAAAAGCGTTTATTCATATTTAATTTGAAAAATATCAATTCCTTTTCTTTGAGATAAAAACAGTTTTTTTTCGGATAAAGATAGAGATTGATATTGTCCGGTGTTGTTTAAAACCGTTTCATCCAATGTTTTAAGGTTTAGAAGAACTACTTTGTCTTTTTGTATATACACCATAGATTCCCCTTCTATGTCAAAATCCGATACGTTATTTACGGGCAGTGTTTTAAGGTATGTTCCGAACACGTCGAAAATTTCTATGGAATTTTCCGTTAGCAGATACACTTTTCCGTTGCGTTCTATAATTTTTTTCGGGGTTATTTCTTTTTTCAAAAGTTGGTATAAGTTGCCGGTGGTTGCCAGTTCTTTCCAGTTGGTGTCATATCGCATTAATTCAAAGTTGATGTTTTCATATACCCAAATACCGTTGAGTTGAGATGCTGCGGAAAGAAGCGGCAAATCACAACAATAATCGTAAAGATAAAACGGTTCGGAGTTTTCTGTGAGAGTGTTGTCAAGAAATACGCATGCTCCCGATTCTTGAAAAAAGACCAGTATTTTAAGAGGATTGGTAGCATCTACCGAAAAAATTTTACCAAACCCTTTGTTGCTGTACACAAACTGTTGCTGTCCGTCAAAATTGAATTTGATAAGTTTGTCTCCTTGAACTAAATAGATGTGATTCATGGCATCGGTGTCGAAATAGTCGCCTGTTAAAGTCAAGGTTCTTAAATATTCCAATTTTTGCCCCCAAGTTGTTGGTATAAAACAGACAAAAGACAAAAGAATCAATATGTTTACCGGACGTTTCAAGAGTTTTGAAGCATTTGAAGAATAGATTCCACATATTTGCGTTCGTTACTCATTCGAGGCACTTTATTTTGTCCGCCTAATTTTCCTCTTTGTTTCATCCAATTGTAAAACGTATTTTTGGGCATTTTTCTGATAATGGGAAAATCGAGAACCATGTTTTTGTATCTCTTGGCTTCGTAATCGGAATTGAGTGTTTTCAATGTGTTGTCTAAAATTTCTTTAAAAAAATCGAAATTATCCGGCTCGGTTTCAAATTCTATTAACCATTCATGTGCGCCACGTTGTTTTCCGTCCATAAACACCGGTGCAACGGTATAGTCCGTAATAGCGGCACCGGTTTTTTCACATGCTGTTTTTAGTGCTTGCTCTACATTATGCACCATTAGTTCTTCTCCAAATACGTTTAAATAAAATTTCGTGCGTCCCGAAACGATTATTTTATACGGATTAACGGAGGTAAACCGAACGGTATCCCCTATCCGGTATCGCCACAACCCGCCGTTGGTGGTGATTATCATGGCATAATCTTTTTCTGTGTCTACATCTTCCAGGGATATAACCTTAGGATTATCGGAATAGTAGTCTGACATAGGAATAAATTCATAGAAAATTCCGTAATCAAGCATTAACAACATTTCATTTTTGGTCAAATCGTCTTGGATACCAAAGAATCCTTCCGAGGCATTATAGGTTTCCAAATATCTCATACCGGGGGAGGAAATGAGTTGTTTGTATTGGTCTCTGTATGGAGTAAAACTAACGCCTCCGTGTATAAACAATTCTAAATTCGGCCAAACTTCCGAAATATCGTTTTTGCCTTTAATTTCCAAAATTTTTCTGAGCAAAACCAATGTCCAGGAAGGCACTCCCGATATATTTGTAACATCTTCGTCGGCTGTTTCATAAGCCATTTTTTCTATTTTGGTTTCCCATTCGTCCATAAGTGCCGTGGTAAGTTTGGGAACTCTCCTGAATTCCGCCCAAAAAGGCAAGTTGCTCATAATGATGGCAGACAAATCACCGTAGTAGGAGTTGCTGCTGAATTGGTTAATTTGACGACTTCCGCCTACTACCAAGGCTTTTCCTGCAAACAACCTTGATTCGGGGTAATTGTGGTAGTATAAAGACAACATGTCTTTTCCGCCTTTGTAGTGGCATTCTTCCAAAGATTCTTTGCTGACGGGAATAAACTTGCTTTTGTCGGAACTGGTGCCGGACGATTTGGCAAACCATTTTATTTCGGAGGGCCACAAAATATTTTGTTCGCCGTGTTTAATTCGGATAATGTCTTTTTTTATGGTTTCATAATCTTGTAGCGGGATGCGATTTTTAAAAGTCTCGTAGTTTTTAATTGATTTAAAATCATATCGTTTTCCCCATTCGGTGTTTTGAGCTGTTCGCAACAGCTTGTTCAACCATTCGTTTTGAACATCAATAGGATATTTGACAAACAGTTCTATTTGATGAATACGTTTTTTGATAATCCAAGCAAAAAGGGTATTAAGAATTTCCATTTTATTTTTTTATGGCGTTTTTAAATCCGTCTGCCGAAAGGCAGTTTACAACATTATCAGGGGTAATTCCTGCTTTTCGAGCAGTATTAACCCCATATTGTATATGGTTAATTCCCTCCGCGTTGTGAGCATCCGGATTAATCGAAAACTTCACCCCTTTTTCTCTGGCTTTTCCTGCTTGTTTCCAATCTATGTCTAACCGCATAGGGTTGGCATTGATTTCTAAAATTACATTATTTTGAATGCAAGCGTCAAAAATTTTGTCATAATCCAATTCATAACCGGGGCGGGAGAGCAGCAACCTTCCCGAAATATGCCCGATTATATGAACATGCGGATTTTCAATCGCTTTTAGAATACGCCCGGTAGCTTTATGTTTATCCATGTGTAACACCGAGTGAACGGAAGCAATAACCACATCAAAAGATTGCAACACATTATGGTCATAGTCTAAAGAACCGTCGGGTAAAATATCGGCTTCTATGCCTGAAAGAATTTGGATGCCTAAATTTTTGTCATTAAGACGCTTAATTTCTTTCTGTTGTTGAATTATTCGTTCTTCACTCAATCCGTTGGCGTAAAAAGCCGATTTGGAATGGTCGGTAATGACTACATATTCCATTCCTTTATCCCGGGCGGCTAAAGCCATTTCTTCTATAGTATTGGTTCCGTCGCTCCAAACGGTATGGCAATGCACCAGTCCTTTGATGTCTTTTTCTTCTATAAGGTTTATAGGGTGTTGATTTTTTGTTAATTCCCATTCAAAAAGGTTTTCACGTAATTCGGGAGGAATGTATGGCAGATGGTTTTTAGCATAAATTTCTTCTTCGGTTTCGGCAAATTCAAACCCCTTCAGGTGTAATTTTTCCAAATGTTGTTGGCTGCCGGTGGTTATCAGTAGTCGAAATGCTTTTTGTTCCGGCGGGGAATAATGAAGATTTACGGAAATTGGTGAAAAATCGAGATTTTCTATAATTACTTCTTGTTCCGAACAAACCAACAGGTCTATGTGTTTTACCGTTTCGCATTTTCTTCTTAATACCCCCGTAATTTCTATTTGCTCCAGGTTGTATTTGGTCTTTAAGAAATTTATTATTTCTAAAGCATATTCAAATGCCGCGGGGTAATGAAATTTATGTTTGTTTTGAAAGTAAAATTCTAAAGTTTTTTGGATTTTCTCTTGGGTTTTTTGCCCGAATCCTTTTAAATCGACCAAGCGGTTTTCATAGCATGCATATAAAAGTTCGCCCGGTGAAGTAATGCCCAACTCTTGCCATAATTGTTTTACTTTTTTAGGACCTAATCCTTTAATTTGCAGGAGTTCTAATATTCCGTCCGGTATTTTTTCCGCTTTTCGATGCAAAAACTCCAAATCGCCGGTTCGGATAATCTCCATTACTTTCGGCAATAAATTTTTTCCTATTCCTTTAATTTTTAAAATTTCGTCTTCAGACAGGGTAGCTAAGGGGACGGGATAATTTTTTATACTTTGTGCTGCGGCAAAATAAGAGCGCACTTTAAAAGGATTTTCGTCCAATAAAGTTAATACTTCGCCGGTTAAATTAAATATGGCTGCAATTTCTTTGTTGGAAATCATGTAATTTTTTATGCACTAAATTTACAATATTTAGCTTCGTCTCGTTACGGTTTAATAAAAACTTTCAGGCAACTGTTAAAAAATCGTGGAAAAAGCATGTGGATAAAAACTTTTCCTTATTAACTTTGAAAAATATGGATTTGTCAACTTTAAATGAAGCTCAAAGGGCTGCGGTAGAGCATGTTGAAGGGCCTTTAATGATTGTGGCAGGTGCCGGTTCCGGGAAAACCCGTGTGCTTACCTATAGAATAGCTCGTTTGATAGATATGGGGGTGGACCCCTTTAATATCCTGGCACTTACTTTTACCAATAAAGCCGCAAAAGAAATGAAAGAGCGCATTGCCTCGCTAATCGGTAATGAAGCTCGAAACCTTTGGATGGGAACTTTCCACTCCGTATTTGCCCGGATACTCAGAATCGAACATGAAAAAATAGGATTTTCCTCCAATTTTACGATTTATGACACGCAAGATTCTCGAAATCTTATCAAAACAATAATCAAAGAAATGCAACTTGACGACAAGGTTTACAAGCCAAACCTTGTGCAACATCGAATATCTGTGGCTAAGAACAATTTGATTTCTGCTGCCGCCTACGCCCAAAACCCTCATATACAAGCTGATGACCGTCAATCGAACAAGCCTCTTTTGGCGGAAATATACAAACGCTACGAACAGCGGTGTTTCAAGGCAGATGCGATGGATTTTGACGACTTGCTTTTTAAAACAAACATATTGCTTCGAGATAACCCGGATGTATTGCTGAAATATCAGGAGCGGTTTAAATTTATTTTGGTAGATGAGTTTCAAGATACCAACCCTTCTCAATATTTAATTTTAAAACAATTGGCAGCCCGTTATGAAAATATATGTGTAGTGGGAGATGATGCCCAAAGTATTTATGCATTTCGCGGTGCCAATATCGAAAATATTCTCAACTTTAAAAAAGATTTTCCCGAGGCGGCAGAGTATAAGTTAGAAAGAAATTACCGCTCCACTAAGAACATTGTAAATGCCGCCAATAGTATCATTAAAAATAATGTGGAACAAATCAAAAAAAATGTTTACACCACAAACGAAGAAGGAGAAAAAATTGTTGTAACACGACTTTTAACAGACAACGAAGAAGGCTTGCATGTAGCTCGAAAAGTGTTTGATTTAATTAACAACCATAAAGCGGATTACAAAGATTTTGCCGTTTTATACCGCACCAATTCCCAATCAAGAGCCATTGAAGAAGCGCTTCGCAAAAAAAATATTCCGTATAAAATATACGGCGGACAATCATTCTATCAACGTAAAGAAATCAAAGACCTTTTGGCATATTTTCGCCTGTCGGTAAATCATAATGACGAAGAAGCATTAAAACGCATTATCAATTATCCGGCAAGAGGTATTGGAAACACTTCGCTTCAGAGACTTATTGTTGCAGCTGCCGAAAACGGGTTAAGTGTTTGGCAAGTAGTGGAAAAAATAAACACACTCAACACCGGCATTACCTCCGCTTCACGTAATCGCATTGCCGATTTCGCTTCAATGATTAAAAACTTTAAAATTATTATCGAAAATAAAAATGCATACGAAGCCGCCGAACATATTTTAAAACATTCGGGATTATACAAAGAGCTGTATAATGACAAAACTCCCGAAGGTGTTTCCCGTTATGAAAACGTAATGGAATTATTAAACGGAATTGCCGAATTTACGGACAACTTTAAAAAAGAAGACGGAACAACGGCTAAACTGGCGGATTTTTTACAAGACGTGGCATTACTTACCGACCAAGACACCGAAAAAGAAGAAGACCGAAACAAAGTAACGCTTATGACAATACACGCTTCCAAAGGCTTGGAATTTCCTTACGTTTTCATAGTCGGCATGGAAGAAAACCTTTTTCCTTCCCAACTTTCGCTTGGCAGCCGGAGAGAACTTGAAGAGGAACGAAGATTGTTTTATGTGGCACTAACACGGGCTGAAAAGCAAGTCTTTTTATCGTTTGCCAACAATCGCTATCGTTACGGGCAATACATGGACTGCGAACCAAGCCGTTTTCTTGATGAAATTGATAAACAATATCTTAGCTTTGAAAATATAAAACAATCTCCCAAGGCGAAGCAACATGCGGTAAGCATACCGCCCAAAGGAGTTCCCCGAAAGTTGGTTAAACTTTCTCAAGCAGATAATTCCGTTGTTTCCGAAGAAATTACTAAATTAGCAACCGGAATGAAAGTGGAACATGCCCGTTTTGGTATAGGAAAAGTACTCTCTTTAGAAGGTAACCCGCCTAATCAGAAAGCAACCGTATTTTTTCAACATGCCGGGCAAAAACAACTATTGCTCAAATTTGCCAAATTGAAAATACTTTCTTAAATTTATGGAAAATCTCGAATACAACACCCAACGCGAACCTCTTGTGATTCCCGAATACGGACGTCATGTCCACAAACTTGTTCAACATGCCCTTACAATAAAAGACCGGGAGGAGCGAAATGAGTTTGCAAGAGCAATTATTGCTTTAATGGAAAACATGAATCCCGGTCAAAAAGACAGCGAAGAACATCTGCATAAACTGTGGGACCATTTGTTTATTATTTCTAACTATCAATTAGATGTAGATTCCCCTTTCCCTAAACCTTCTCCCGCTGAGGTTAATAAAAAACCGGAAAAAATCCCCTATCCCGACTACAAAATACGCTACCGGCATTACGGCAAAAACCTTATCAATATTGTCAAAAAAGTCGCTCAATTAGAAAATGAATTGTCTCCCGAAGAAAGAGAAAAAATTTCTCAAGACTTGCTCAATTTAATGAAACGATTTTATTTGAAGTGGAATAAAGATTCCGTGGATGACGAGTTGATTATTCAACAATTTAAGGAGCTTACCAAAGGAAATATTAATATTGATGATAATGTGGAACTTAAAGCCACCAACGCCTTGTTAAACTTTATGAATACCCCGTCCTCTAAAAAGAAAAAAAATCACAGACACAAAAACGGAAGAAAACGCTATTAAATAAATGGAAGCATTTGAAATAGAAGGCGGTGTAACACTCTCTGGCGAGTTACACCCTCAAGGAGCGAAAAATGAAGCACTTCAGGTAATTTGTGCCGTTTTACTCACTCCCGAAAAAGTAGTAATTCACAATGTCCCCAATATTAGAGATGTCAATAAACTTATTGATTTATTGTCCGATTTAGGCGTAGAAGTAGAAAAAATCGGGAAAAACTCCTACAGTTTTAAGGCAGAAAAAATAAACTTGGATTATCTCATTTCCGACGATTTCAAAAAGAAAGGTTCTGCTCTTCGCGGTTCCATTATGATTGTGGGACCTCTTTTAGCTCGCTTCGGAAAAGGATATATCCCCAAGCCCGGAGGCGATAAAATCGGACGTCGAAGGTTAGATACTCATTTTTTAGGATTTCAAAATCTCGGAGCTACATTTCATTACAATCCTAAAGAAGGCTTTTATCGCGCCGAAGCCAAAGAGTTAAAAGGCACTTATATGCTTTTAGATGAGGCTTCCGTTACTGGAACAGCCAACATCATTATGACCGCCGTAATGGCAAAAGGAAAAACCACCATCTATAATGCAGCTTGCGAACCTTATATCCAACAACTTTGTAAAATGCTCAACAGAATGGGAGCCAATATTTCGGGAATTGGTTCTAATTTGCTGACTATTGAAGGAGTGGATTATTTGGGAGGCACTACTCACACCATTCTTCCCGATATGATTGAAATAGGCAGTTTTATCGGCATGGCGGCTATGACCGGCTCGGAAATTACCATTAAAAACGTAAGTTACGAAAACTTAGGGCAAATACCTTCTGTTTTTCAAAAACTTGGTATAAAACTTGTAAGAAAAGACGACGATATTCATATTCCGGCACAAGACGGATATGAAATAGAAACGTTCATTGACGGCTCAATATTAACCATTGCCGATGCTCCCTGGCCCGGCTTTACCCCTGACCTTTTAAGCATTGTGTTGGTGGTGGCTACCCAAGCCAAAGGCAGTGTGCTTATTCATCAAAAAATGTTTGAAAGCAGACTGTTTTTTGTGGACAAACTTATAGATATGGGAGCGCAAATAATTCTATGCGACCCTCATAGAGCAACGATTATAGGCATCAATAAAAAATATCCGTTAAGAGGAATTGAAATGACGTCTCCTGATATTAGAGCAGGAGTTTCTCTTCTTATAGCCGCGATGAGTGCGGAAGGCAAAAGCATTATTAAAAATATTGAACAAATAGACCGAGGTTATGAAAATATAGACGAGCGATTAAATAAATTAGGAGCAAAAATTAAAAGAATAAAAGTTTAAAAGCGTTATGAAAAAATATTGGACAATCACATTGCTATTATTCCTGTCTGTAAACGTTTTTTCTCAGAAGGTAGGATTAAATATAGGCGACAAAGCCCCTGACTTGGCTTTCCCCGGACCCGACGGAAAAATCATAAAACTCTCCTCCTTAAAAGGAAAAATGGTGTTAATAGATTTTTGGGCAAGCTGGTGCGGACCTTGTCGTAGGGAAAACCCGAATGTAGTAGCAGCATACAAAAAATATAAAAATGCCAAATTTAAAAACGCCAAAGGCTTTACGGTTTATAGCGTATCTCTTGATAAGAGCAAAAACGCATGGATTAAAGCTATTCAACAAGACGGGTTGGAATGGCCCTATCATGTAAGCGATTTAAAATTTTGGAATTCGGAAGCAGCTAAAATATATCGTGTAAATTCCATACCAACCAATTGGTTGATAGATGCTAACGGAATTATTGTAGCTAAAAACCTTCGAGGCATGGCCCTTCACAAAGCACTCGACAATTTTGTGGTAGAGTTTAAATAATTTTGCCAAAAAATCATTTTTCGTATTTAATTTGCATCGTAAAACCCGACAATATGTCGTTTTATTGCATTTGGCAAAATCATTGATTAAGATTTTTGCCTAAAAAACAACAATCATGAAAAAAAAACAAGCCGAAACAACAAATAATCAAGCACATCAAAATCAAAACCATATAAAAAATTCTTCTGAAGAAAAACAAAAAAAGATACGTCAAGAATCAAACGATTCGGCTACGGACCCTCAAAAAGAAGAAGATTTGTCAGAAAAATATAATGAGCTTAACGACAAATATTTGCGATTATTTGCCGAGTTTGATAATTTTAGAAAAAGAACGCATAAAGAAAAATTGGAACTTCTCGATAATGCTGCAGCATCAACAATTAAAGATATTTTACCGGTATTGGACGACTTGGAAAGAGCCATAAAAGCCAATGAAGAAATTGAAGATATAAACGCCGTAAAAGAAGGGTTTGTTCTTGTTTACAACAAACTGAAAAAGATACTTACCGACAAAGGATTAAAAGAAATAGATTTTCCGGACAATGAGTTTGACGCAGATTATGCCGAGGCAATCACCAAAATACCGGCACCAAGTGAAGATTTGAAAGGAAAAATCGTAGATACCGTAGAAAAAGGATATAAATTGAACGACAAGGTTTTGCGTCATGCAAAAGTTGTAATAGGTGAATAATATGGCAAAAAGAGACTATTACGAAATATTAGGCGTAAGCAAAAATGCCACAGTAGCCGAAATTAAAAAGGCATACCGGAAATTGGCTATTAAGTATCACCCCGATAAAAATCCGGGCGATAAAGAAGCAGAAGAAAAATTTAAAGAAGCTGCCGAAGCATACGAAGTGCTTAGTGATGAAAACAAAAGAAGACAATACGACCGGTTTGGTCATGCAGGAGTAGGAGGCGCTGCCGGCGGCGGTGCACACGGATTTCAAGACATTAATGATATTTTTTCTCAATTCGGTGACATCTTTGAAGAATTCGGTTTCGGAAGAGGTTTTAGCACAGGCGGAAGCACTCGCACACGCCGGAAAACAAGAGGTCAGGATATTCGTATTCGCCTCAAATTAACACTGGAAGAAATTGCTAAAGGCGTTAAGAAAAAATTAAAAATCAAGAAGTTTGTTTCTTGTGATGCTTGTAACGGTTCCGGAGCAGAAGGCGGCGGATTTCAAACATGCCACACCTGTAGGGGAATGGGACAAGTAACACGCGTTACCGAAACATTTCTCGGTCATATGCAAACTACAACCACCTGTCCTACTTGCGGAGGAAGCGGACAAATTATTGCCAATAAATGTAAAAAATGTTTTGGCGACGGAATTGTGCAAGGAGAAGAAGTGGTTGAAGTGGAAATTCCGGCAGGAGTTGCAGAAGGGATGCAGCTCTCTATTAGCGGAAAAGGAAATGCGGGACCTCGAGGCGGATATAACGGCAATTTAATTATTCTTATTGAAGAAGAACAACATCCCGTTTTGGGAAGAGACGGAAAAAATCTTTATTACGATTTATACATCAGTTTTATTGATGCCGCCCTTGGCACACAAGTCGAAATTCCCACACTCGACGGAAAAGCTAAAATTAAAATTCAAGAAGGTACACAATCAGGTAAAATCTTAAGATTAAAAGGAAAAGGATTGCCGGATGTAAACGGCTATGAAAAAGGAGACTTATTGGTAAACGTAAACGTTTGGACTCCTAAAAAACTTTCGTCCGAAGAGAGAAAATTGCTCGAAAAACTCAGAAAATCAGAGAATTTTGTTCCTAAACCCGATAAAGACGAAAAAAGTTTTTTCTCTAAAATGAAGGAGTTTTTTTCGGTATAATTGACACCCCTCAAAGTCCCGCACATCAAATTATTATGTAAAAAAATCAACAAAAAATTTGTTTTGTTGAAAAAGAAATTTATTTTCGTAGATAATTTTTAAATCTACGAGGATGAGAAACTTTTTGGTGTTTATTTTAATTATTTTCACTTTCAGCATCTTTGCACAAGAAGAAAAAGAGCTGAGTCCTAAAAAATTACTGGACAAAGCTGAAGAAACTTTTTATTTTGAAAATTACCGGGATGCCATTAAATACTATACCAAACTTATAGAAGTTGACCCTGACGGAAAAAGCTATTATTATTACCAAATAGGATTGTCTTATCTATACTCCTATCTCAACCACGAAAAAGCCCTGGAATACATTTTAAAAGGGAAAGACGAACTTCTTAGAACCGAGATGGCTGATTATGTGTATTACAACCTTGGAAGAGCTTATCATCTTAATTATCAATTTGATAAAGCTATAGAAAACTACGAAAAAGCTTTGGATTATGTAGAAGGATTCGGATATGAACACGACTTTGAGCAAGAAATTCTTCGCCAAATTGAAATGGCTCAAAATGCCAAAGAACTCACTAAAAAAGAAGTGAAAGCCTCCGTTATCAATATGGGCGAAAAAGTAAATTCCGAATACCCTGACTACAAACCGGTAATTTCTGCCGATGAAAGTGTACTAATTTTTACTTCAAGAAAACCCGGCTCTACCGGAAACGAAAAAGACATTACGGGAAGATATTACGAAGATATATACGTAACCCGAAGAGATGAATTTGGTAATTGGACAGACCCTGTAAATATTAGCGACAAAATCAACACCGACCTGGATGAAGCCAGTGTAGGTCTTTCTCCCGACGGAAATCAATTGTTCATATACAAAGGAAAAAAGAAAGGTGGAGATATTTACGTTTCCAAATTTAACGGAAAAGAATGGAGCGAACCTCAAATGCTGAGTTCTAACATTAACACCAAAAGATGGGAAACAGACGCTTGTTTAAGCGCCGACGGGAAGAAAATATTTTTTGCAAGTAACCGAAAAGGAGGGTATGGCGAAAGAGACATTTATGTTTCCGAAAAAATCTCTGAAAATGAATGGAGCGAACCGAAAAACCTAGGACCGGTTATTAACACCCCTTTTGACGAGATATCTCCGTTTCTCCGAGCAGACGGAAAAGTGCTTTATTTCTGCTCCAAAGGCCATAATTCCATGGGAGGATTTGATATTTTCATGTCTGAATTCAAAGACGGTACATGGAGCACTCCTGTAAATATCGGTCATCCGATTAACACCACCTCTGATGATGTGCATTTTAATGTCATTGCCAGCGGAAGAAGAGGGTATTATGCTTCTGCCAGAAAAGAAGGATATGGAGAACATGATATTTATTTGGTTGATTTTGAAGGAGAGGAAGTGCCTGTATTGTTGGTTCGAGGAATTGTATATACCAATGGTAAACCTTATGCAAAGGGTGTTTCTCTTAAAGTAGTTGACCCGAATAATCATAAATCCATAAAAACCGTTTATCAACCTGCCGAAGACGGAAAATACTTAATGATTTTACCCCCTGCATCTTCGTATGATATGATTGTAGAAGCCGAAGGGTTTACTCCGCAACTGGTATCCTTGAAAATGCCCAAGCTAGACAGTTTTCATGAAATATATCAACAAATAGACTTGGTTTCTATTGACGGAAAAGGACAAGAAATTGTGGTGTCGGAATTGTATAAACCGGCAGGAGAACTGAATAATCCTTCTATTGCTGAAAATGCTAAGAAAATAGATGCCGAATATGAAAAAATACTGGCGGAAAATATTGAATCGGAATTTGAACAGACACATCCCGAAAGCTTAAACGACCCTCATTTGGAAAAATCCGTGGAACGGTTGTTAAATATGACCGAGCCGGTGGCAGCGTCTTTGCCTGTAAATGAACATGGTCAAGCTAAGGAGGTATATGATGAAGTTGATGATGTAACGTATGTTTATGATAAGACAAACCCTGAAAAAGGATTGGTTGAATATGAGGTTGATGGAAAGCCGGTTAAAGTAATACCGGAAAACTATCAAGAGTCTGAAGCTTTAGCTGCCACGGAAGAGCTGGCAGAAACTGCAGAAGAAAAAGAAACCGCCGGAACATCTTCTTCCTCTGAAACCGGAACGTCAACAACTTCATCCGAAAGAGCGGAAGAAGAAAAAACCGCCGTGTTTACCATGATGGTTCATTTCGGGTTTGACAAATGGACATTAGACGAAAAATCAAAAAACAAAGTGGAAGTAATTGTATCTACTTTCCAACGACATCCTAATGCCAAAATTGAAGTGGTAGGTCATACTGATTCTAAAGGACCCGAAAGTTACAATATGCGATTGTCTAAACTTCGTGCCCAAGCCGTGGCAGATTACTTGGTTTCTAAAGGTGTACCGCGTAATAAAATTGTTACCTACGGAAAAGGAGAGTCCGAGCCGATTGCTCCTAACAATAATCCCGATGGGTCTGATAATCCCGAAGGAAGAGCGAAAAACCGTAGAACCGAAATTAAGATTATTGAATAAATGCGGATTTTTTTCTGCTTAGGGCTGGTATGCTTAGGTTTTTCTTGTTTTTCTCAAAAAGAAGGCAATTGGTGGTTTTTTGGTAATGGGGCGGGTATTCATTTTATTAACAATAAACCCAAGGTTGTTACATACGGAAAACTATATACCGAAGAAGGTTGTTCAGTTGCTTCAGACAAACAGGGGAATTTGTTGTTCTATTCTAACGGCGTAAAAGTATGGAACAGAGAGCATGAAATTATGCAAAACGGCACAGGATTACACGGACACATTTCTTCTACCCAATCTTGTGTAATTGTTCCCATGCCGAAAAATGAAAACAAATTCTATATATTTACCGTAGCCGAAAAAGGCGGGAAAAACGGTCTTCAATATTCCATTGTAGATTTAACTTTAGATAACGGGAAAGGGGCTGTTATACAAAAAAATGCTCCTTTATTGGGATATACCGAAGAAAAACTGGAAGTAGTTCCTCATGCTAACGGAAAAGATTATTGGATTATCACCCACTTGTTTAATACGAATAAATTTTATGCTTTTCTTTTTTCGGAACAGGGAGTAAAACGACAACCCGTGGTTTCTGAAGCCGGCAGGGTTCATAAATCTTTATCTGCAAACGATAACAGGACCGCCATCGGTTATTTAAAAGCCTCCCACGACGGAAAAATGCTTGCTTCAGCTGTAACTTACGCACCAAATTTCCCGATAGAATTATTCACCTTCGACGCTTCTACCGGAAAGGTTTCGCCGTTGGCAGAAATTCCCACTTCGGGATTTGCTTACGGATTGGCTTTTTCGCCTGATAATAAAAAACTATACGCCTCTTTTTTGGAAGGAAAGGATGCGGTTGTGCAATATGATTTGTCGAATTTTTCCAACATTTCCGCTTATCCGGTTAAAGATAACGAAGAAAAAAATTCTTATGGAGCAATTTCTTTAGCCCCTGACGGAAAATTATATGTAGCCCGAAGACAAACATATCTGGATGTTATTGCTAATCCGAATGCTACGAGAACATCTTGTAATTATCAAAATAAAGCAGTCTCTCTTGCCGGAAAATATTGTGTGTACGGGCTTCCTAAAATCGTATATTATCAATCTTCCGTAAAACCATCAGAAAAATTTGCTGACCAAAAAAATTCAAGCATTATTAACCAGCCGGTAATTGAAGAAGGCGAATTATGTGCAGGTACCGTTACCTTAGATGCCAGCATTCCCGATGCCGTATATTTATGGAACACGGGAGAGACCACCAAAAAAATAAAAGTAAGCAAGCCGGGTAAGTATTTTGTGCAAATAAGCACTCCTGCTAATATAGAATCTCAAACGATTTATTTTAATGTTACCAGAGGAGAACCATACGTCAATTTGGGTAATGATACTACTATTGTTTGTCAAAAATATCATATCCTTGATGCAGGAAATCCGGGAATGCGTTATAAATGGTCGACAGGAGATACTACACAAACCATAAAAGTTTATTATTCTGATTATTACCATGTTACCGTAACCAACGGAAAATGTTGGGATAGAGACACTATTAAAGTATTGTTTAAAGGAGAACCCACAAAATTTGAAGCATTAGAGGCTTTCAGTCCGGAAAACAAAGGGTTTAACAAGGTTTTTGATTATTCGATTAACAACGTGCTTACATTTGAAATGTATGTTTATAAAAAAAATAAACTCTTGTTTTATACCAATAGCCCTTCTAAAAAATGGAACGGAACCAACTGGAAAGGTAAAAGAGTTAAAGACGGCGAATATCATTGGGTAGTGGAGTATGTGCCCGAATGTATAGGAGGTGACGGAATTATACGAAAAGAAGGTACGGTTAAAGTTTATTCGGCTGATGGAAAGAAAAAATAAACCGGTTCCTGCAGATTTGATTGCGGAAGTTCTTCGGCAGCAACAAAATGAAATTAATGAGCATATAGTATATCAGAGGTTGGCTGACTTGTGTGAACACGAAAAAAACAAACAAACTTTACTTAAAATAGCCCAAGAAGAAAAAGCGCATTACGAATATTGGAAATCTTTTACCGGTAAAGAACTCCGTCCTCAACAAAAAATAATTAAAAAATATATTTTTTTGGCAAAAATATTCGGTCTTTCATTTGCTTTACGGTTGATGGAAAAGGGAGAACAAGAAGCAGCGGATTTTTATGAAAGAATTTCTAAATACTATCCTGATGCACTTGCTATTAAAGAAGATGAAGATGCTCACGAACAAAGGTTAATTGATATTCTTACCGATTACCGGTTGTTATACGCAGGAGCTATTGTTTTAGGACTTAACGATGCTTTAGTTGAATTTACGGGAACACTCGCCGGGCTTACCTTTGCTTTTGGAAACAATAAAATAATAGGTATTACCGGCTTGATTATGGGATTTGCAGCATCACTTTCCATGGCAGCGTCGGGTTATTTATCTTCCAAAGAAGATGAACATACGGAAACATCCCCTCTTAAATCTGCGCTATACACGGGTGGAGCCTATATTGCCACAGTGTTTTTTCTGGTATTGCCTTATTTGATTTTTCCAAACCCTTACCTGTCACTTTTTATGATGATTGTACTAACCATATTGATTATTGCAGGATATACCTTTTACATTTCCATTGCCAAAAACATTTCTTTTCGCACGCGTTTTAGAGAGATGGCTTTTATTTCCATAGGGGTGTCAATAATTTCATTCTTAATTGGTTACGGCATAAAGATTGTTTTTGGAGTAGATGTTGGATAATTACGCGTACTAACGAAAAAATTATTACTTTTGCTTTCTCTAAAGGTCGCGTGGCCGAGTGGCTAGGCAGAGGTCTGCAAAACCTTGTACAGCGGTTCGAATCCGCTCGCGACCTCTTCTTTTTAGCAATATTCCGTTTTAGAATCTATCTCCGGAATAACTTCATGAGCTTTTCCTTTATCATCGAAAATATTCCATTTTCTTATTCTCTCCGCATAAATATGCAAAGACACGGTATTTTCATTACTTTCATTGATAAATCGATGAACACCTAAATCATCCCTCAAATAAGCAATATCGCCTTCTTTCAGAAGCTGTTCGTCTGTTTTAACCAAACCGTTTTCATCTACTCTGAAATATTCCAGCAAGAGTTGTCCTTTTAAAATTTTAGTCCACCCTTCTTTAAAGCTGTAGTCGTGAACCGGCGTATGTTGTCCGGGTTTCCAGCACATTAACAAAACCTCAATAGAAGGTGTTGAGTATAAACAATTTCTGGTGTAATGTTCATTGTTCCATGTAGCATGTTTTGCGATTTCTTCATCGCTTAGCTCAATGGATTTTACTAATTCGA
>CAZLMS010000006.1:0-17616 GCA_964560645.1 uncultured Flavobacteriales bacterium
GCATTGGCTTATCTGCAGTCAAAAGTGCCTGAAAACAACATAAAGATAGTGGAATACTTAAAAAATCCGCTTTCTTTCGATGAATTAAAGGAAGTTATTCAAAAAACGGGGCTTAAACCCGAAGATATTATTCGCAAAAACGAAGCGGAATACAAAGACTTGTATAAGGGCAAAAACTTGTCTGATGACGAATGGATAAAAGCCATGATAGAACATCCGAAAATTATGCAACGCCCTATCGTTGTAAATGGAGATAAAGCCGTAATAGCCCGTCCGGCAGAAAAAATAGACGAAATATTATAAATTATTCCTCCTTGTTTCCGAAAATTTTCTCGGAAAGCTCGGGGAAATAATAATCCAAAAGCAACCCTACTGCCATGAAAGGCACAAAAGAAGCCAAAAAAATCAATACCCAGAATGCTAAAACAAGCATAAAAACGAAAAATAATATTCCTGCATTCATTTCTTTTAATTTTGGCTGTAAAAATATGGAAAAAACTATTTATTAACCCATAAAAATTTAATCTATGGAATATCGAATTGAAAAAGACACGCTTGGCGAAGTAAAAGTTCCGGCAGATAAATACTGGGGAGCGCAAACCGAACGATCGAGAAATAACTTTAAAATCGGTCGTCCTGCGAGCATGCCCAAAGAAATCATTTATGCTTTCGGCTATTTGAAAAAAGCCGCCGCACACGCCAATTACGAGCTGGGAGTTTTGCCCCGCGAAAAGATGGAAATTATTTCCAAAGTATGCGATGAAATTATTGCCGGAAAATTAGACGACCAATTTCCGCTGGTAATATGGCAAACCGGTTCCGGTACGCAATCCAATATGAATGTAAATGAGGTAATTGCCAATCGTGCACATGTTTTATTAGGAAACAAATTAGGACAAGGTGAGCGGTTTATCCATCCGAACGATGATGTAAACAAATCGCAATCTTCTAACGACACTTTCCCTACTGCCATGCACATTGCCACCTACAAAATGCTTACGGAAAAAACACTTCCGGGATTGGAAAAGCTGCATAATACACTGACAGAAAAGTCGAAAGAATTTATGAATGTGGTGAAAATAGGCAGAACCCATTTAATGGATGCCACTCCTCTTACGCTCGGACAAGAATTTTCGGGTTATGCTTCGCAAATGAAACACGGTATTAAGGCTCTGAGAAACACTTTAGACCATCTTTCCGAATTAGCTCTTGGCGGAACGGCAGTGGGAACCGGAATAAACACCCCGAAAGGTTATGCGGAATTGGTAGCTCAAAAAATTGCCGAGTTCACGGGACTTCCCTTTAAAACAGCGCCTAACAAATTTGAAGCATTGGCAGCCCACGATGCCATGGTAGAAACTCACGGAGCTTTAAATCAGCTGGCTTGCAGCTTAAATAAAATTGCCAACGATATTCGCTTGTTGGCTTCCGGCCCGCGATGCGGCATAGGAGAGATTAACATTCCTGCCAACGAGCCGGGTTCTTCCATTATGCCGGGAAAAGTAAACCCAACCCAATGTGAGGCGCTTACTATGGTTTGTGCTCAAGTAATGGGCAATCATGTAGCAGTTACCGTTGGCGGTACTCAAGGTCATTTTGAGCTAAATGTGTTCAAACCGATGATTGCCTATAATGTGTTGCTGAGTGCCGAGTTGTTGGGAGATGCCTGTGTATCGTTTAACGACCACTGTGCCACAGGTATTGAGCCGAATTACGAAAATATTAAAAAGAATTTAGAAAACTCTTTGATGTTGGTTACGGCTCTTAATCCGCATATAGGCTATTACAAAGCGGCGGAAATTGCCAAAAAAGCTTTTGCGGAAAACAAAACGCTAAAACAAGCTGCTTTAGAGCTGGGATATTTAACTGAAGAGCAATTTGACGAGTGGGTAAATCCTGCTAAAATGGTGGGAGAACCTGTGTTTACAGAATAATTTGTACGGGTTGGAAAAATAAATTCGGGTTCGGGCGAAAGCCCGAACCCGAGCCTTTATTATTCTTGTGTCCATTTATTTATCCTCATCTAACAGTCCGCTGTTTATGGCAAAACGGGTTAAACCGGCAGTATTTTTCACACCGAGTTTTTGAAGCAGATTTCTCCGGTGGTTATCTACCGTGCGTGGGCTGATAAATAATTTCTCTGCTATTTCCTGATTGGTATGCTCCAGGGCAATAAGTTTTAAAATTTCTTTTTCTCTTTTGGTAAGATCGTCTAAGGTAACCAGCGATGATGTTTTGGGTTTTTGGTTTTTCATAAATTGATTCATTAACATTTGCGAAGCCTCTTTGCTAAAATAAGGCTGTCCTTGATGTAGGCTCTTAATAGCTTCGTATAACTCGTCTCTGCTGCATGTTTTTAGTACATATCCCATAGCACCGTTCTTCAGCATTTTTTTGATGTACATTTCTTCCACATGCATTGTGAGTGCCAATATTTTGAGCTTTTCATTACATTCTATTAGCTTTTGAGTGGTATCTATACCGTTATATGGCATGTTTACATCCATTAAAATAACATCTACTTCAAAACCGGGTTGTTCTTGAAAAAACCGGACAATTTCATCACCGTTGCTAAATTCATTTACAACTTCAATATCGTCAAAGGTGGATAAAAGTGCTTTAATGCCGTCTCTTACAATGTCGTGGTCATCTACGATTATCACTTTTATTTTATTCATCGCTGTATGTTTTAATAGGTTCTATATTGGATACGATAAAAGTGTGTTTTACACCGTTAAATCCTTGATTGACAGAGGTTACATGCATTTCTGCTCCAATAGAAAACGCCCGGGTTTTAATTCCTTCATAACCGATTCCGCTTTGTTTGCTCCAAGCTTTTTCTATGTCAAACCCTTTGCCGTTGTCTTGGGTAATGAGGACTAACTTTTTGCGGTTTGGGAAATAGGTTAATCGAATTTTAAATTCGGTTGCCTCTCCGTGTTTATAAGCATTGGTGAGCAGTTCTTGAATAATTCTGAAAAGATTCAGTTCAAGCGTAGATTCAAATCGCAGGGGATACAAATTAGTATTAAAAGATACTTTTATTCCGGAAGATATTTCTTCCAGTTCTTTAATAGCATAAGCCAATCCGAATTTATCGAGAGTTGCGGGCCTTAAAGCATGACTGATAGCTCGAGTTTCTTTCAAGCATTTTTCAAACAGGTGTAGGGCTTTGCTGATATCTGCAGAAAGTTGAGGATTATTCAATTTATCTATCTTGTGTTTTAATGTATGCATGAAAAAACTGTTGGCGGTAAGCATTTGTCCCAATCCGTCATGAAGTTCGTGTCCTATTCTGTGACGTTCTTCTTCTTGGGCTTGGATGGATATTTTGGTATGTGTTTGTTTTTCTTCTTCCAAACCGGAAATGTTTTGCACTATAAAAAATTGCCCTTTTTGTTCGCCTCCGTATAACATAGGAGCACCGCTTATTCTGTAAGTTTTATATGTACCTTTTTTATCTTGTACTTTCATGGAAAAAACTATTTCGGCAGATGTGCGGAATATTTTATCTATTTGTTGCTGAAGGATAACCCACTGTCTTTCGTGAACGGAGATTCTGCCTTTAACAGACGGTTTTGGCACAAAAAGCTCTTTCAAAGGCACGCTTTTCATTTCTTCTTCGCTTACACCGAATTCTTTTTCAAAAAAAGCGTTGGCTTCTATAATTTTACCGTCAAAAACATATATCACTCCCACAGTGGCTTTGGAAATGAGCATCTTAAGAATTTTATTTTGCTCTGAAATAATTTCGCTGTATTCGTACACATCTGTTATATCGTGAATTGTTGTCAGTACGCCGGAGAAGCCTTTTAGATGTAATTTTTTTCCGCGAGAACGCATCCACAACACATTTCCCTTTTTGGTTTTAATTCTATAGGTTGCTTCACACTCCTTTTTTCGCGAAATAAATTCTTTATATTTTTGTTTAAATTCCGGCAAATCTTCGGGGTGAATAAGGTCTTGCCATTTCTTTCCGACTAATTCCTTAACAGCATATCCGGTTTTTTCTTCTACCGGTTTAGAGATATAAAGGATTGTTCCGTCGTAGTTAAGGTGAAGTACAATGTCGGAAATATTTTCCGTAAGCGTTTGTAAATATTGTTGTTGCTTTTTTGTGGCTTCTTGGAGAGATATCTTTTTTATTTCATTTTCAAAAAAATTTAATATTAATAGAAGATATTTACAATACGGCAGACGGGAATCATAAACGACTGGAATTTCTATAATTACGGTTATAAACTGCTCTTCAAAAAACACGGTTTTAGAAATAAGACAACAGACATTGTCAGAAAAATTTTGTTCCGAAGGGCTTGATGTGGCATTTAGAACTTTGTTTATTTCTTGCTTGGTCCATATTGTTTTTTGTATATTTGAAACAAATTGAGGGATAAGAGGTTGTATGTTTTTTTCAAAAATGGTGTTGGTATTGAAAATGGTTTGGTTAACAACCATTTTGTCCGAAACATGCTTTCCTTGAAGAAAAAGCATGTTGTTGATATAGAAATCTTTCTTTAAGTATTTGGCAACAAGTTCCACAAATTCTTGAACAGAATATGATTGCAAAGACATTTGAGAAGAGAAGTCGTTAAATATTTTGGAGAATGTTTTTTCTGAAATATCTTCCACTACTTTTACATAAGTGTTGGAAGTATAGGGATGTAGGGTTGCGTGGAAGTATTTGCCGTTAAAAAAATAAGTGTGTGATTTTTTTCGCCGTGTTTGTTTTACTCTTTGCAGTAATTTTTCTTCTTTTTCCACTAACCACGGCGGTAAGACTTCTTTAAAATTTTGAGCATTTTTTATTTTGCCGTGCCATTTTTTTGTTTTGGGTAATGAGAGTTGGGTATATATATAGTTTCCCGCTTCATCTTGTATAAAAATATCTGCTTTTAATGATTTGGTTACAAACCGCCCGATTTCCATAAAAGGAGAGTCTTGCTCATTGTCGGAAATTTCCGCAAGAAGACCAAATAATAAAAAAGCATCGTGTTTTACAGGAGCAATACTAATATTGGCAGAATAATACCGGATTGTTTTGCCGTCTTTTTGTATGGGAACCACCCCGTGAAAAACAGTTTCGTTTTCGGGGATTAAGTATTTATTTAATTCTTCCAGAAAACGGGGGTGGAAAAAATTTTTAATGGCTTGTTCCGGGCGAGAGTACAGCTCTCCGGGAGAGGAACCGGTCATTGTTAAAAAGCCTTGCGAAACGAAATCAAATCGCGCTCCGCCGGGAAGGTTATTCCGGAAACTGTGAGGATGTAAATACAAAATAAAATAGCCTTGTGCACTTTTGGATAAAACCAAAAAGTCTTTGAAGTTCTTAGGAATTTGAAGTATTTGATTTCTTAACCTGCTAATCATCATTTGCTAAAATAACAATTCCATGGAAATAATAAAGCGTATTTTCTTAAAATACGTGTTTTTACGTATTTCACTACTTGATTTCCCCTATGAGAACATGGTTGTTATTTATGAAAACAGACACGTAAAAAGCCGCAATTTTTTAAAACCCGTGTTTCACGTCTAATAAAAAAGATAATTACGTTTCATCTTTGTTTCATCAAACTAACCTTAAAAATTTACAGCTATGAAAACACCAGTCATAACATTCATCAAAACACTTGGAATCACTGCCGCCGCATTCTTTTTAACCATTACTACCACATGTGCGGACAATACCTCTTATAGTAAATGCTATCAAACACTTGAAAAATACAACATGGTAGGAATTGGCGGAAACATCAAAGCGGCAAAAGAAGACATGAAGGACATTCGTATAGAGGTGTATGTAAACGGCGTTTGGGCGGAAACCAAATACCCGGATGCCAACGGAAAGTTTTGTGTAAAAATGAATTTAAATGAAGTGTATGAAATTCGGATTCTACATCCGGATTATGTAGAAGAAACCATAGTGGCAGATACGCATATCAGCTTTTTGGAACTTCAACAAATACAAACAAGAGCGTTTTTTTACACCGTAGAGTTAATTTCCGTAAAAGAGTTACTCTCATTGGGATTAACATCCGTTACGAAAGAAATTCCGTTTGTTCAATATAATTCGGATAAAAAGTGTTTGAGCTATCACCCCGAACTTTCTCAACAGAAAGAAATACATATAAATCCGTTTAACGCTAAAAAATAACAACTATGACTTTTACAAATTATACCTTTCAGGCGCTAAGCAGCATCCAGGAATGCTTGTTAACAGCCCTTTATTTTAAACACAAAAAAGCAACCGCCCTTCATTTGGTGCTAACCATTGTAAGAGAAGACCCGGCTGCAGTTTATACTTACATAGACATCGACAAATCAAAGGAGTTTGTAGAACTGCTCGAGGCAACGCTTTCGGAAAAAAGCACTTTGGAGGCGGTAGTAGAAGAAGGACATCAATTACTCTCCTATGAGTTGGTAGAAATTATTAACGAGGCGGAAAAATATGCAAAAAAGGATAACACCAAAGTAACCAATGAGGTATTGGTAAAAACAGCTTTTAGTAAGAATGATGAGTTACAAAAACTTGCAAAACGATTTAGAAAACCTTCCAATCAAGGAAATCCCAATAAAGTAGCATAACCATAAAAACCGATAAATTATGAAAACAAAAGTATTTATTCTTGCCGCATGTTTACTCGCAATGCAAGGCATTGCCGGCAATAAAGAAGGAAAAAATTCAAAATCCGGCGATTCTTTTAAAGTGTACGGATATGCCACTGTGAATTACAAAAAAGGCAAAGAAATCGAGATAAAAGTGTTTGAAGAAAATGCCCAAGTGCAAAAAACCCGCACCGATAAAAAAGGCGAGTTTTATTTGGAGCTTATGAAAAACAAGCATTATGTAATTGAGTTTTCTTATCCCGGCACCTATCCGAAAAGAATTATTATAGATACCAAAGTAGCTGATAATATTGAAAACTTCAACAACGAATTCGGGTTTCATTGTGATTTAATTCCGGCAGATGAATTTGCGGGAGTAAAAGACACCGATATTTTAGATTTTCCTTCTGCCATTATAGAATTTAGCGAAGAAGAAAAAGCGCTTGTGCCCAAAGTAGAATATGTAAAAAATTATACCATAGAAGTAGAAAAACTTTTATACGAAGCAAGCTTGCGCAATGAATAAATTAAACCGAATATGGATTTTCTTCATAGTTTTATGTGCATCTGTGGGCGCAAATGCTCAAGATGCACATTTTTCACAAATTTATACCAACAGCATATTGGTTAATCCGGCTTTTACCGGACACGAGCTACAGCCTAAAATAATGATGGCTTACCGCAACCAGTGGCCGGGAATAGACAAAAGTTTTAGAACATTTTATGTAGCTTATACTCAATACAGCAATTTTTTCAATGGCGGCATTGGCGGATATGTATATAGAGATGTGGCGGGGGAAAATGATTATGCAAATCTAAGAGCTGCTATAGATTATGCTTACCGTCTTAAAATTAACAGAAAGAATGCTTTTCAATGGTCAATGGAAGTAACATATTTTCAATATTCCATCAATTGGGAAACCATGACTTTTGCCGATATGTTGGATATTAACCAAGGATTTGTAAATCAAACAAACGAAATGATTCCCGTAGGCACCGCCAAAGGCGGAATAGATGTTTCTTCCGGTGCGGTATGGATGGGCGAAAAGTTTTTTGGCGGCGTTGCTGTTCATCATCTCACAAAACCGGAATTACTTGTTTTTGGAGAAAACAACTATTTGCACAGAAAACTTTCCCTGCATGGAGGGGTAAACTTTTACCTGAAAACTCCATTAGAAAAATTTAAAATTACTCCTTCGGTTTTATATTTAAAACAGCAGATGTCTCAAGAACTAAACATTGGAATAAACATTGCTCAAGAATATATCAATCTTGGTTTTTGGTACAGAAAAAAAGATGCTTTAATAGTTGTAGTAGGGCTAAAATACAATGAATGGCATTTTGCATACAGCTATGACTATACTTTACCGTCTTTTGGTGCCAATAATAGTAGAGGCGCTCATGAAATGTCGCTTTCTTACAAATTCAACGCACCTCAAAAAAGAATTAAACACCGTCAGTTTTCTTGTCCTACTTTTTAAGCAGGTTCTTTTCTTTCATTTCATTTTCTTTTATTCAAATTTTCTACGTAAAAACACGTAGTTTCAAAAGCTAAAAAACCGAGTTTTTCTCTTCCGGAAAATCGCTCATTACTCACTAAATCCACGTATTTTTCTTAAATCCCGTGTTCACGTCTAATAAAAGTGTTTTGCTTGATATTACTTTGAAGTATGAAAAATTTCAAACTCATATCAATTTTTGTACTTCTCACCACCCTTGTGAATTTTGCTTACAGCCAAAATTCAGAAATGGATATAGAAACGGTTTATTATCAAGTGGTAGCTGTAAATGCAAGTAACGAAGAAATTATTTCGGAATCCAATATCATTGAGGTTCACCCTTCTTTAAATATATATCTACCCAACACTTTTACACCCAATAACGATGGTTTAAACGACACCTTCGGTCCTTTAGGATACGGAATTAAAAGTATGTCTTTCAAAATTTTTGACCGCTGGGGAAATCTTTTGTTTGAAACAACAAATCCGAAAGAACAATGGGATGGTACTTATAATGGGAAAACGCTTCAAAGCGGAACCTATGTGTATTTAATAGAGGCTTCAGGGTATGAAGGACAAGTGTTTAATAAAAAAGGAACCGTATCACTTATTAAATTGTAGAAAATGAAAAAAATAATCTTTTTAATCACCGCTTGTTTTGTAGCTTTTGCAACAAAAGCCCAACAAGCATCTTTTTTTGCTGCAGACACTGTAGGATGCGTACCTTTTACATGCACATTTGTAAACACTTCTTCCAATGCCGCTTCTTATATCTGGACGTTTTCTAATGGAGTAACTTCTTCTGCATCAAACCCAACGGTGATTTTTAATGACACCGGATATTTTGATGTGCAACTTATTGCTCTTTCTCCTACAGGATTAGCCGACACCTTATTTTTGGAAAATTATATATATGTTTCCGCTCCGCCAGTGGTTTCTTTCTCTGCTCCTGCGGAAGTATGTAAAGAAGAAACTTTTTTTCCGCAAAATATGTCACAAAATGCTTCTACCTTTATTTGGGACTTTGGAGACGGAAACACCTCAATTCTTGAAAATCCAGCTCACCAATATACCCATTCCGGCAATTTTAATATAGCTCTCTTTGCTTACAATGAATGGGGCTGTTCGGCTTTTCACTCAGCCTCTGTTTATGTGAAAGAAATTCCTGACATAAATGTGGTTTCCGAAAATAGAATTTCCTGTGATTTGTCAGCGCCTGTAAATATTTCTTTGTCTGCATCTGACAATAGTCAAATAAATTCTGTTTCTTGGGAGATAGACAACGGTTTATTCACTGCTTCCGGACTATCAGCCCAGTTTAATTTTAATTCATTTGGCAATCACGATGTGAAAAATACAGTTTCATTTACCAACGGCTGTGTAAAAGAACTGGAATTAGAGGATTATATTCAAATAAATGAAAGTATTGTACCTCAAGTTGTTTTAAGTGATTCTTCCGGCTGTGTTCCCTTTACCACCTCTGCAGAGATAATCAACGTTGATGCTTATGCCGGAATCGTATGGAACAATAACGGAGAAGGAGATGTTTCAGAAACTCAACTTTCTTTCGATGACCCCGGTGTTTATCATATATCATTAACTGTTATTGATACCAACGGCTGCTCTTCTGCTCAAATATTGGAAAATTTGATAACCGTGAGCAGCCCTCCTGTACTTAACACTAATTTTCCTGTTTATGGGTGTGATAATGACACTGTTTTGTTGCAAGTTTTTAATCCGCAAGCGAGTTTTGTTTCCTGGACAATTGACAATGCTTCCTTTACTGGAAATACTATTCAAATTCCCACCACCGACAAAGACCTTGATGTAAGTTTACATGTAGATTTTTTCTCCGGTTGTTCAATAGACACTGCCATTTCCGATTTTGTAAAAATCATCAACCCTTCTGCTGCAATGATACAACAGTCTGCCACAACGGGTTGTGTTCCTTTCAGCGTGGACTTTTCATTACAGAATCCTAACTTGTACTCTGCAGTAACCTGGTATTTTGATAATGACACCTCTGCATCCGTATATAACCCGTCCATCACTTTTTCCAATGCCGGCGTGTATGGCGCTACTATTATTACGGAAAGTACCACCGGATGTATAGACACTATAAATGCCGGCTATTTAGTACATGCCAAAAACAGTGTGCCGGTTAATTTAAATGTGGATACTATTTCGGGTTGTTCTCCTTTGAGTGTAAATCTTTCGGCACAAAACATCGGATATAATTACTGGGAATGGAAAACAGACAGTATTGTTATCGGAACAGATGAAACATTGGTTTATTCTTTTGAAACGCCCGGTATTCATGCCATTCAACTTTCATCGGAAAATTACAACGGGTGCCCTTTTACTCAAAACTTTGCAGTAGCGGAAGTGTTAGACGGAGATGCCGATTTTATCGTGCAAAATATTTCTTGTAACTCAAAAGAAGCCGTAATTATTGATGCCAAGGGAAATGTGGCTTCTGCTCAATGGGACTTTGGAGACGGCACTGTTGAAACCGGCACAAACGTGGGGGTACACACCTATGAAAATTACGGATTTTATACAGCGTTTGTAAGTTATATAACCAATGATGGTTGTCCGGGAGTGGAAGGAGTTTCCTTAAGTTTTGCCGAATGCCTTTTTTCGGGCTCTCTTGGAGCCGGTTCTGCAGGGTTGTTTGCTCCCATGGATGGCGATAACATTCCTGATTCTGTCTTAATTGTTCCCGATTCTGCAACTATGATATATTGCGGTCCCGTGGATATTCACTTTTCCTGTCCTCTTCCTCAAGATTCCGTAAGTGCATGCTTTTGGGATTTTGGAGACGGCACCACTTCCACGGAAATAAACCCTGAACATATTTATAATCAATCCGGGACTTTTGATTTATATATTGAAATCACATTAAACAACGGTAATGTTCAAGCGTTAGAAATCCCTCAATTTTTAAACCTTTATGTGCCTGAAGCAAACTTTAATTACGCTGTCAATAACATGTGTGAAGGTGGTATTGTGAACTTTTCTGCTTCTCATGCTGGAGATTGGAATTTTGGTGATGGAGGTTATGCATATAACTCTTCCCAGCCGGTTCACACTTACACCGAAAACGGCGTGTATAATGTGAAATTTATTGTTAATGACAATCCTTACGGATGCGTTTTGGAAAATATTAAAACCGTATCCTTAAACAAAGAAAACTTCTTGTTTTCTTTCCCTGATAAAGTATGTGCCGGAGAGCCGTTTTCCGTTCAAACCAATATTTCCGGATATCAAAGTTACAGTTGGGAGGTTTCTAACGGAACCGTAATGCCCGGGTTAAACACTTATTTTTCTTTAAACGAAAGTGGCACATATTTTCTTACGCTGTATGCATCAAAAGGAAATTGTACCGATACTTTTTATATAGAACAACCTGTTCGAGTAATTGCTCCCAAGGCAGATTTTTCGGTTCTTTCCCCGGTAGTTTGTGATAGCGGCATTGTGCAGTTGCAAAATCTTTCCGAAAATGCTTCTTCTTTTGAATGGAATGTGTCTAACGGAGATTATTCTTCAAATATCGAGCCTTCTTTTTCTTTTACAACCGTTGGAACATATAACATTACATTAACCGCTATTCAAGACGGATGCCGAGACACTAAAATTGTAGAGTCTGCTGTTTGGGTAAACCCTTCTCCTATGGTTGATTTTTCGGTTTCTGCTGCTAATAATTGCTATCCTGTTACCGTAAGTGTTACGGACATGTCTCCCGGTATTGTTTCTCAGCGAGTTTGGAATTTTAACGACGGGCAAACATTGTTAAATACACCTTCTGCTGTACACACTTTTTTAGACTCTACCGTAAAAACCATTAAACTTACCGTTACCGATTCCTTGGGCTGCGTTTCTTCTTTAGAAAAACCTAATATTTTACCCTACAAAGGAGTTATATCCGTGGATTCCATAACAGGCTGTATTCCTAAAACAGTTTATTTGCACAACTCCGCTCCAAATTCTGTTCAACAAACTTGGATTTTTGGAGACGGCAGCTTTTCTAACAACAACAATGTTCAACATGTTTATTCTGATTCCGGATTTTATCAAATCCTTTTAATTTCAGAATATTCTCAAGGGTGTTTGGACACAGCAATGTTGCCTTACAAAATTCGTGTGAAAGAAGTAAAGGCGGTTTTTTCTCAAAACACCTCTCAGCTACAAGGATGCATTCCTTTATTGGTAAATTATTCAGACGAATCGGTAAATGCGCTTTCCTGGGCATGGGATTTTGGCGACAGCACTTATTCTTCCGTTCAAAACCCGGGACATATATTCTTTACTCCGGGAGAATATACCACACGACTTGTCGTAACGGACTTGCAAGGATGCTATGATACCGCTTTTGCTCCCAATCCGATTACGGCATTAGGACCTCATATATCTGCAGCCGTTGATACCGTGGAGGGTTGCGGGTCTTTAGAAACGCATTTTCTCAACAATCCTGAAACCGGGGTTGACTATACATGGATATTTGGGGATGGAAACATAAAAAACAGCCCTACAGCTTCGCATATATATTCTCCCGGTGTATATGTTCCATTTGTTACGGCTATAGACACCAACAATTGTGAGGTAACAGTTCCTTTGGATACCATAACCGTTCATCAGCTTCCTGAAATCGAAATCCAAACCATTGCTAATCACGAGTGCGTTCCTTTCAATGTGCAGTTGGAAGTGGCTACTCCTCAGGATTCTATGATTTGGCAAGTTGCTGATACTTCTTTTGTAAATACACCTGTTTTTAACTTTCCGATGGAAAAAGATACTTCTTATCTGGTTTTTGTTCAGCTTACGGATGACAACCAATGTTCTTCCGATACTAGCATCATTATTTCCGGCAATCCTGTGCCGGATGCTGATTTTTATTCACCGGATACTTCTTTTAGCTGTTTTCCTGCCAATCTGCATTTAACCTATAACGGTAAAAGCGAAGATTCGCTCCAATATATCTGGTCTGTAGGAGGATTAACTTTCAATTCTCCCTCTCCCGTAATTTTGCTTAAAGACTCCGGTAAATATGATGTGTCATTAACGGTAACCAATTCTTTCGGTTGTTCTGCTTCCATAAGAAAAGAAAACTATTTTTCCTTGAATGATGTGGAAGCTCCCGAAAACTCCCGAATTTTTTCGCTTGTTGTATCTGATGACAACAACAACCTTTTGGTGGAATGGGAAAAATCCAATGCAGAAGATTTTAAAGATTACACACTATATGTGAGTGCCTATGGAGAATACCTTTATCGCATTGCTAAAACCGAAAACAATATCGCAGCTACTCAAGCAAACCTATCTCACTTGAACTTAGAAAACGGTATTTACAATTTTAAAATTCAAACTATGGATATTTGCGGCAATAAAATTCCTTTATCGGAACTTCCGGAATATAACACCATTCTTTTGCAAGGAAATGCAGATACCAATCAAATTAATTTAAAATGGAATCGCTACAAAATAGCTCCGTTTGAGAAGTTTGTGGTAATGGAAAAATCTCCGTTTCAAAATAATTTTGCCCCTATTGCATTCCTAAGTCCGGATTCTTTAGCTTATTGGACTCAAAAATTCTTTTGTAAATCCGGATATTCTTACAAAATAATAGCAGAAAACACATACAACACCGGATATTATTCGGCAAGTAATACCATCACGCTCTATCCGGAAAATCCATATTTGCATGCTCAAAAAGTAACAATAACCCGAACAACTGTTATTGATAATGACAATGAACATTTTGTGTTAAACGAATGGAAAGCACCTTCCGTTTTTCCGGAAGCGGTTAAAAACTATTATCTCTATCGAACCACAAGTGCTTCTAATAAAGAATTATTAGCTGTACTTCCTCCTTATCAAACTTCTTTTGCAGATTACAATGTAGCAGTAGATGACAGCTCCTATATTTACACTATTGAAGTGGAAAACACCTGCAATGTTAGAGGAGAAAAGGGAAATATAAGCAATTCTATTTTGCTCAATTACCAAACAACCGGCAATGATGTGATACTAAATTGGAACGGCTATAAGGGTTGGGGAAATCATAATCTGGAAAAATACCTTATACGAAAAAAAGTAAATGATTCTGAATGGAAAACCATCTACGAAGCTTCTCCCACAGAACGGTTTTTCAAAGATGATATTCTGAAGAAATAAGTGTTTTTACTTACCTAATTACGAAATCCCCGTATTTTTTTCAATTCGGGGTAATGCGTCTAACAAATTAAAACAGCGTATGATAACTTTGTTTAAAATCTTAAAATTATGAAAAAGAAAATCCTCCTCTTATGCAGCGTTTTTTATATCGCTATAAGCGTTACGGCTCAAACAAATAATAATGTTCCGAAAGAAACAATAAGGAATTTGAAAATTGCCGAAAACAACGGAATAACCATGCTGGAATGGAATGTTTACTACTTATTAACTCCCGCGAAATTTATTATAGAAAAATCTTCCAACGGCGAGCCGTTTGAAGTGATTGGCGAAAAAATGTCGTTCCCTTCTTATTTTGATGCCGTATATTATTTCTACGATAAAACGCCGAATACTTCCAATGCTATTTATCGAGTTCGACTTATTAACACCGTAATGGAAGAAGAAATTTCTACAGCATCATTGGAATCAGTTCCTCTTTATCCGGAATCTTTTGCCAAAAGGTAATTATTGAGCGTCGCTGAGGCAGAGCAGTTCTATTTTTGCAATGGCATTGCATGTAGGCGGGTCGAGAAGCACATTGTAATCTATGGTTACTTTTTGGCTGTCCACAAAAGCCGGTGCAAACTGACTGAGATTGGTCGGTTGATATACTTCGCCTGTAGGAAGCATAATTAAGAAGTTACAATTGGTTACGTAATCTACAATAACGTAGGCATCTTCCGAACATGTGGATGTTGTTTTCCGGCATCCCGAAAAACAAAACCCCGTTGCTATAAGGATTAAAATAATTTTTCTCATAGTTAAAGACTTAAACACAAACAATATTTACTGCTTTCGTTGTGGGTAAAAGGCTTTTCGGTATTAAAAATTTTATCCAATATATTTTGCACAAGCAATTCTTCAAACGAATTTACAACTTCTTTCGTAATATGTTCGCTTTTTTCTATTCGAAGAGGCACTATTCCTTTTCTTATTTGCAACGATGATATAATTCCGGCTCTTATCTTTTCTTGACCGAGATGCATCTTAGAATACATCCAAACATACATCATCAATTGAAACGCATAGCGGTTTTTTTCTTTAAATAAATCCGTCAAGTTTTTTATGTTTAAGGTGTTCTCTTCAAACTTACCGGTTTTGTAATCAATAATTTGTGTGCCTTTGTTGTTTTGCTCTATGCGGTCGGCGGTTCCTTTAAAATAAACAGGTATTTGGTTTCCGTACATCAAACTTGTTTGCAACTTTTTTTCCAATGCAACAATCGAGAATCGTTTGTTGTTTTTCAGTCGTTGTTGGTCAAAATCAAACACATCGGTTATCATTTTCAAAGCGGTTTCATATTGAAGCAGGTTTTGTCCTTTTTTTATTTGGTGTTCGTCAAAGCGTTCTTGCTTAAATGCTTCTGTTACCCATTGTTCTATTCGAGTTTCCGGAATATTTAGCATTTCTTGATTTAAATCCTTTCCGGTAAAGTTTTGATATGCTTCTTGCAGCACCTTATGAACTACATTTCCCAATACCGACACTTCGGCATCTTCCATCACTTCTTCTGTTTCTTTGATTCCCAGGATATGCTGATAATAAAAATTGAGCGGACAGCTAATAAATGTACTTAACGCACTTGGCGATGCACCTTTGTTCGGATTAGAAAAATAATCTAATATCAATTGAACCACGTGTTCGTTTTTCTCTATTTCGGGTATTACTCGCTTTTCTATTTTGGTTTCGCTTAGTTCTGCTACATGATGGTGAATTTTTGCATTCGGATTTTTTTTCGGCAGTTCCCATTCCAATTGTAAAATAAACCTGCTTTTTTCCGCTTTACCGTCCGATTCGTTTTCATAATACACCAAATGAATTTCTTCCGCTCTCTGCAACAAGCGGTAAAAGTGATACGAAAACACGGCATCCTTCTCTTGATAGGTTGGTAAATCAAATTGTTTTTTGATTTGAAAAGGAATTAAAGACACATCGTTTTTTCCGCCCGGTAGCTTTCCCTCATTAAGCGATAAAAAAACAATGCGCTTAAAATCGAGATTACGGGTTTCTAATACACCCAAAATTTGCAATCCGGTGAGAGGCTCTCCGATAAAATCGATTTTTTCGGATGAAATCACATGATTCAAAAGAACTTTTAAATCTTTAAAATCTTGTATAAAATTATATTTTTCGGAAAGTTCTTCTAAGCGGTTAAACACTTTTGAATAGGCAAAAAAGTATTCTTTCCATAAATCATTGTTCTCAATGGTTTTTAATGCTGTTTCACAAATTCTTTGTATGCCGGATATACAGTCTTTCGGAGAAATTTTGCCAACCGGAAACAGAATTTTCAGCCATTTTGTTTCTTGGTTAGAGAAATCAATTTTTTTTGACAATTCTTCAATGTTTACGGTAATCAGATTGTTGGTTACAATAAAATCCAATAATTTCGGAATACCTTTTTCTTCATGTATAAGCGTTTGAATAGCCGCATGATTTAATATCGATTGCACGTTTTTATAGTAGTAGCCGCCGGAAGATTGGTTTTGATATAAAAGCATCAAATTGTTCCAAAAGCTGTGAAGAGGGGTGTTTTTAAGCGGATACCCCATGGTGATATTGAACTTCTCCATGTGGTCGGGCAAAACTTCCATAAGCGGAATAAGCAAGTTTTCATCTGCCAACACAATAGCAGACAAAGCGTTTTCTTCTTCGGGATTATCCCATTTCCGAATAATTTCGGCAGCCACTTTGGTTTGCAATATGTTGGAATTACATTTAACTATATGGATGTTTTTATTTTTAGTTGCTAAATCGTTAAAAATCCAGTGTGTGGAAGACGGTTTGCTTAAATCTTTGATGTGTTGGCGGGTAAACAATCCGGCTTCTTGCATTTCGTCATCCAAATAGTATTTATCTGCATCCCATAAAACTTCGGCTTTTTGTTCTACTACCAGTTTTTTAATTACTTTTTTTTCGGAAGGACTTATGGCATTAAAGCCTACAAAATAGATTTTTTCGTAATTGTTAAATTCGCCCGATTGATATATTTCTTCAATATTTTCAGCTACTTTTCGGAAAGCCATGCCTTGATAGGCTTGTTTTTGAGATGAAAGTTTATTTTTAAAAGCCGTATAAAGCGGATAGAGTTCTTCCCAAAACTTTAAATATTGTTTTTGTAATTCCGTAAGCTCGTCTCCCGAAGGATTCCATAATTCCAAAGCTCTGTATTCGTCCAAATATTCAAAAAAACTTTTGGTATTTATTAAATAATGGTCAATTTCATTAAATTCTTTAATGATGAGGTTACCCCGATTCAAAAACTCATAAAACGGTTGTTGTTCTTTCGATAGTTTTTCATAAA
>CAZLMS010000006.1:17626-18353 GCA_964560645.1 uncultured Flavobacteriales bacterium
AACTCCGGAAAGTTGTCGGTATCCCGATAAACTTACCATAAAATTTTCAATAGAATCAAATTCCGGTGGTAATAACGGTTTTTGAACAATATCTGTTAAATATTTTTCAAAAAACACTCTTGCCCGCTTATTGGGCAATACCACTTTTACAAGATGCAAATTATTTGTATGGTTTTTAAGAATGTATGCTGCGGCTTGTTTTAAAAAAGGAGTCATTTCCGATATTTAACGTTCTTTATGCGTTGAGAAAGCATAAAAGTAATAAATTTGAAAAAAGCATTGCTATGAAATCTGTAAACGTTGTAATATATTTAAGTGTATTGTTTGTTTTTACTTCTTGTGCCTCTTCCAAATCTCCCGATACGGAAGAACAAAAACAATTGCAATTAAAAGTGGTTGAAATTACTTCTTCGGCAGCGGAAAAGTACAAAACTTCTACTCCTCAAAGTTCTTCGGAAAATGACCGAACACCTGAAAAATCAAATTGAACAACTGCCTTCCTTACCCGGCATTTATAAATATTTCGACAACAAGGGAAATATTATTTATATAGGAAAAGCCAAAGATTTAAAAAAACGGGTTTCTTCTTACTTTACAAGCAAACAAAACGAATCTGCCAAAACCAAATTGTTGGTCAAAAAAATCGCTTCGGTTGAATATATCGTGGTCAATAACGAACACGAAGCGCTTCTGTTGGAAAATAATTTAATCAAAGAACATCAACCGC
>CAZLMS010000007.1:0-1350 GCA_964560645.1 uncultured Flavobacteriales bacterium
GAGCAAATCATAAGCCGCTAAGTAAAAATGTCGAACGGCTTCATCGTCATCTCCTATGTGTTTTTCCCAATCAATAGGTGTAAACAGCTTTTTGGCAGTATTATACATTTTGTTTTGGGTATAATAATATGCCAGTTGGTTTTTATAGTTGTAATGACGGAAACCGCTGTAATTTTTAAGTAGATTGTATAGTTCATTGGCGTAATATTCCACTTTGGCAGGCTGATTTAGTTTTTCATATATTACCATTAAATTTCGCAATGCATCTATTTTTCGGAGCGGATTGTAAGAGTCCTTCACATAATTCCAATATTGTTCATACAAATAAGCAGCAGAATCTAATTTATAATTCAGCGCGTCATATACTCCTGCCATTAAACGATAAGAAATCATAATTTTATCTATGTCCGCTTCTTCTTTTGCCCGATTTAAACCGACTTTAAAATAGCGGAATGCTTTTTTATACCCTTCTTCAGTGTAGAGCGTATAATATTCTTGTCCTATTTGCAGATATGTTGTGGAATTAACTTGTTCAGGTTGAGTACGGACAATGTTTTGTAAAGAATCCAATATGGATTGATTGTATCCTTTTGAATGAAAAGGATGTAAAATCAAAAAACAGGAGATAGGAATAATAATTTTTCGTAAAACGTGTAACACTTTGAAAGCCTTATTTCTACAAATATATAAATTACCTGATAACTGCGCCTAATTCTCTTTCTACGTTTTGGCGTATTTTTTCCATAATTTTATCCGCTTCCTTGTCCGATAAGGTTTTTTCGTTTGATTGCAGAATAAAACTTACGGCGTAAGATTTTTTCCCTTCGGGTAGGCTTTTCCCTTGATATACATCAAACAGATTGACGGACTTTAAAAGTTTTTTTTCTGTTTTTTCTGCAATTTCTTTAATTTGGGCAAAAGATATATTTTCATCGGCTAAAAAAGCAAAATCTCGTCTGATAGATGGAAATTTTGATGCTTCTTTGTGTTTGGTGTGCACTGTTTTGGATAACTCCAAGATATATTGCCAGTTAATTTCTGTTGCATAAACCGGTTGCTCGATGTCAAACTTTTTTAATATGGCAGATTGAACATTTCCGCCAATAGCAATTTCTTTGTTGTTTATGAGAAGTTTATAGCCGTTAATAAGGTTGTTTGAAAACGGTTGCTCAGTAATTTTGAATTTGGCTATTCCGGTTTTTTGAATAATCAAATTGACATATCCTTTTAAGGTAAAAAAGTCGGCATTTAGTTTCGGTGCAGTCCAATTTTCGGGATAAATATTTCCTGTAAGGGTAATTTGCAGTTTGTTGAACTCTAAGTATTCTGTAGGAGATTTTTTGAAATAAA